>NZ_JBHYZV010000014.1:0-117885 GCF_042753905.1 Streptomyces sp. NPDC059248
CCCTCCTTTTTCTTTCAGTAGACGGCTTTCTAGATAGACGAAGGTCGGGTGGGCTCGGTTTTGTGTATAAGAGACAGGACCGGCTCCGCCGGTGGGTCTGGGGGCGGCGGCCCGCGCTCCGCGCGGGCCGGTTCCCGCGGCTGCGGGGGTCGAGACGGTCCCGTACGCCGTCGCCGAGGAGGTTGAATCCGACGGCCAGGACGACGATCACGAGCCCGGGGACGGTCGCCACATGCGGCGAGGTGACCAGCAGGGCCCGGCCGCCGCTGAGCATCTGGCCCCAGTCGGGGGCGGGTGGCTGGGCGCCGAGCCCGAGGAAGGCGAGGCTGGCGCCGAGGATGACGTTCCGTCCGGTCTGGAGGGTGGCGAAGACGGTCAGTCCGCCGAGGAGGTTGGGGGTGATGTGGCGCAGCGCGATGCGGCGGTGTCCGTAGCCGAGGACTCCGGCGGCCTCCACGTACTGCTCCTGCCGCAGGGAGACGACGGAGCCGCGGACGATCCGGCCGAACTCGGGGACGGTGACCACGACCATGGCGATGACCATGGAGGTGAGTCCCGGTCCGAGGGCGACTCCGATCCCGAGGGCGAGCAGGATGCCGGGGAAGGAGAACATCACGTCGAACAGGCGCATCAGGGTGCTGTCGAGCCAGCCGCCGACATAGCCGGAGACGAGGCCGATGAGGCCGCCGATCAGCAGGGCGAGCAGGGTGGGCACGACGGCGACGAGGAGGGCGAGTCTGCTGCCGTGCATGAGCCGGCTCAGGATGTCGCGGCCGACCTCGTCGGTGCCGAGGAGATGGCCGTCGCTGAGGGGGGCGAGGCCGATGGCCGCCGGATCGGTGGCGAGCGGGTCGGCCGGGGCGATCCAGGGGGCGAGCAGGGCGACGAGGACGGTGACGCCGACGACGGCGCCGCCGATGACCGTGGTGGTACTGCCGCCGCCGATCGCGCGCAGCCGGTCGCGCAGGGGCGCGCGGGAGGGGGCCCGGGGAACGGGTGCCGCTGTGGCCTTCATGGCTGGGGTCTCCTCACCGGCGGCGGATGGTGGTGTAGTCGATGTAGGCGGAGGGTGCCGCGACGACTCCCTCGACCTTGCGGCTCAGCAGCCGGGGCAGCCGGTCCTGGTAGAGGAAGACCCACGGCGCGTCGGCGGCGATGGTGTCCGCGGCCTTGCGGTACAGGTTCATCCGGGTCTCCTCGCGGGGTTCGGCGCGGGCCTCGTCGAGGAGGGCGTCGACGGTCCGGTTGGCGTACCAGCCCCGGTTCACACCGTTCGGGGGGTGCAGTTCGCCGCCGAACATCCGCTCCAGGAAGTCCCCGGCGTCGGCGCCGGTGGTCCAGCCGTTGAAGGAGCCGTGGACGCCCTTCTTGTATCCGGCGCCCTCCTCGGCGACGAGCGACGCGAACTCCATGTACTGGACCTCCAGTCGTACGCCGACCGCTTTCAGGTCCTGCTGGATCAGCGACATGATCTCGGTGGCCTGGGAGAAGCCGGGGCCGCTGTCGGGGGCGAGGAGCCGCAGCGTCACCGGGGTGCGGACGCCGCTCTCGGCGATCAGTCGCTTCGCCAGGGCGGGGTCGTGGGGGTAGCGGTCGCCGGCGGCGGATGCCCGGTACGCCTCGTTGCCGCGGGGCAGCGGGCCGTGCGACGGGGCGATCTGTCCCGCGGTGAGGGTGGCGATGGCGTCTCGGTCCACGGCGTGGTTGAGGGCCCGGCGGAAGCGGGCGTCGTCGGTGGGGGCGGTACGGGTGTTGAGCCGCAGGAAGTACTGGTTGGCGGGTTCCGGGTACTGGGCCGTCATGGTGCCCCGGCCGGCGAGCTGGCGTACCTGCTGGGCCCCGGCGCTGAGGATGGCGTCCACCTCGCCGGTCTGGGCGGCGATGGCGAGGGTCGTGGGGTCGCTGACGGATTCGACGATGATGGACTCGGTCCTGGGGACGCCGCCCCAGTAGGCGGTGTTGCGTTGCAGGACGACCCGCTTGCCGTGGTCGGCGGAGCGCTGGCGGTAGGGGCCGGTGCCGACGGGGTGGAGTCCGACGTCGTCGGGGTCGTGGGCGCGCAGCGCCGCCGGGCTGATCAGGGACATCCGGCGGTCGGTGAGGACCCGGGGCAGACCGGTGTACGGCTCGGTGAGCCGGAGGGTGACGGTATGCGGTCCGCGGACCTCGACCCGGTCGATCCAGCGGGTCAGGAACTTCATGTTCCCGGCGGCGGTGGCGTCGTACACCGGGGACTTCTTGTCGGTGATCCGGTCGAAGTTGAGCTTCACGGCGGCGGCGTCGAAGGGGGTGTCGTCGGCGAAGGTGACGTCCGTGCGCAGGGCGAGGGTGTAGGTGAGGGCGTCCGGGGACACCTGCCAGGAGGTGGCGAGGGCGGGCCGCAGCCGGGGGGCCCGGTCGGTCTTGGTGGTGAGGTCCTCGCGGATGAGGGGGTCGAACAGGGCGTCGACGACGCGGAGGCCGACGGTGCCGGAGAGCCGGTGCGGATCGAGGACGGGTATCTCGCCCTCGGCGCCGACGACGAGGGTGCCCGGGTCGCGGCCGAAGGCGGGCGGCGAGGTGCAGCCGGTGAGCAGCAGCCCGGCGACGGCGATCGCGCCGAGGGCACGGCGGAGGGTCGCCCGGGGTGGTCGGGGCGGCCGGGGCGGCCCGCTACGGGGCGAAGTTCTCATGGGTGCGGCCTTTGTTCGTCGTGGGCGAGGTCGCGCAGTACCGCGGCGGCGGTGTTCCTGCCGGGGGTGCCGGTGACGTAGCCGCCCGGCCAGGTTCCGCTGCCGCCGACGTAGAAGCCGGGGAGCGGGGTCCGGTGGTCCGCGAGGGCGGGGTGCGGGCGGGCGCCGAAGAGCCCGGCGGGGAGCATGTCGCCGTGGGTGATGTTGCTGCCGGCCAGGCCGAGTTCGGCCGCCATCTCCACGGGGTTCATGAAGCGGTGGGCCACGATCCGGTCGGCGATGCCGGGCATCAGCAGGCCGAGTTGTGCGACGCAGCGGTATCCGAAGTGTTCGGTGCGCGCGGCGTCCCAGGGGCCGTCCTGCGGCTGGTAGGGCGCGTGCCAGGCGTTGAGGCTGATCAGGTGGGTGGTGCCGGGGGTGAGTGCGGGTGAGGTGAGGGTGGGGGTCAGTCCCCACATCAGGATCTCGTCACCGGTCCGGCCGGCCAGCGCTTCGGTGATCGCGTTCTCGATGGTCCGGGGTGAGGAGCCGAACCGGAACTGGCAGGCGCGTACGGTTTCGGGGTCGGCGTCCTTCGGGAGCCCCGCGTAGGGCGGGAGCGAGTCGACTTCCAGGACCACCTTGAAGGCGGAGCCGCGCATGGGTTCCGCGAGGACGGTGTCCCGGATGCCGGGGTCCATCGCCCCGTCGGCGAGGAGGTCGCGGAAGAGGTGGTGGGGGTTGACGGTGGAGATCACCCGGGGGGCGCGGAACTCCTCACCGGTGGGGGTGATGACACCGCCGACCCCGTCGGGGCCGTGCAGGACCCGGGCCACGGGGGTGCCGGTGCGCAGGTCCACGCCGTGTTCCCGGCAGGCTCCGGCGAGGGCGTCGACGATGGCGCTCATCGAGCCGACCGGGAGTCCGGTGGAGCCGCGGAGCGCGACGCGCTCCGCGGCGTCCGGGCCCCCGCCGCCGGTGGCGGCGAGTGCGAAGGGGCGCATCATCAGTCCCACGGCGCTGCCCGGGGTGCCGGGCGGGACGAGCTGGGCGTTGAGGGCGAGCATCATGAGCAGCGCCTTCGCCCGGTCGGAGCGGAGGTGCGTGTCGAGCAGCGCCGTGAGTCCGCCCTCGAAGACCGCTTCGAAGAGCCGGATGTCCAAGGGATCGGACAAACGTTTCTTCAGTACGTCCACGGGAGGCGGCGTACGGTCCGGGAGGACGCCGAGCCGGGCGCCCAGCCGCTCCAGGCCCTCGATCAGGGCGCGGTAGCGGGCCGCCTCGCCCGGTGCGAAGGCGTCCAGTTGCGCGTCCACCCGGGCCGGGTCCCGCCAGCCGATGAAGCAGCCCTCGTCGAACCGGTGGACCACGGTCGGGTCCACCCGTACGAACCGCAGGCCGTGCCGGGCGAGGCCCAGTTCGGCGACGACGGCCGGATTGAGCGAGCCGGGCGAGTTGGTGAAGGCCAGGCGCCGGCCGGGCAGGAACTCGTACGCCCCGCACGGGCCGCCCAGCTGGGGCCGGGATTCGAGGAGCGCGACCTTCAGCCCGGCGCGCCCGAGATAGGCGGCGGTCACCAGTCCGTTGTGGCCACCGCCGACGATCACTGCGTCGTAGCGGTTCATCTCCGGGTCGTCCTCCCGCAGCCGTGGGTGCGCATATCAGGGGCGGGGGGCGGCGGTGAAGCCGGTGTCGAACAGGTCCACCCAGTTGCCGCCGGATATCCGCTCGACGTCGGCCGCGGTGAAGCCGCGCTCCAGCAGCCGCCGCCGTACGGCGTCGTAGCCCTTTCCGGCCGCGTACCAGCCCGGGAACTCGACCGGTCCCGAGATGGGCACCATCGGGGTACGGCTCCAGCGGCCCTGCCGCCACCAGTGCAGCTCTTCGTCGCCCTGGCCCGCGTAGTAGTCGGAGCCGAGGCCGACATGCTCGACACCGATGAGTTCGACCGTGTAGGCGACCATGTCGCAGAAGCGGTCCACGGTGCAGTCGACGCCGTCGGGGGCGATTCTCGGATACATGCTCAGACCGACGACCCCGCCGGACTCCGCCGCCTTCTTGAGGACGGTGTCGGACTTGTTGCGGATCGCCAGTTCCACGTCCTCCCCCACGAACGCGCGGGGGTTGGCATGGGTGACGGCCACCGGCCGCTCGGACGCCTCGATCGCCTCCAAGGAGGTGCGCTCGTTGCAGTGGGAGATGTCGACGACCATGCCGACCTGGTTCATCTCACGGATGAGGTTGAGCCCGTAGGTACGGGAGAGCCCGGCGTCCTCGCCCTCCCAGCAGCCCGCCCCGGCGGAGTTCTGGGTGTTGTAGGTGAGCTGGGCGATCCGGACCCCGGCCCGGTGGAACGCGCCGACCAGGTCGAGGTCGTCCTCGAAGGGGCTGCTGTTCTGGAAGCCGAGGACGACCGCGGTCCTGCCCTCGGTCTCGGCGCGCCGGATGTCGTCGGCGGTGCGGCCCTCGCACAGGAGATCGGAGTGTTCGGCGAGCAGTCGCTGCCAGCGGCCCACCTCGCGCATGGTCTCGGTGGAGTCCTCCCAGATGGCCAGGGTGGCGTGGATCGCGGTGATCCCCGCGGCGTGCCACTCCTCGAAGCGCTCCCGGGACGGTTTCACGAACTGCAGTGCGTCGACGAGCACGTCTTCCTTCTCCTCTGTTCGATGGGTACGGGGGTGACCTGCGGTTCCCGGCGGCGGCGGACGGTCAGGAGATGCCGCCGAGCCGGCCGAGTGCGGGGATCTCGTCCCGCAGGCCGAGTTCGCGCAGGGCCCGCCACAGGGACGCCTGGTTGCTGGTGACCACCGGCAGTCCGGTGTCCATCTCCAGATAGGGCAGCACCTCGAAGGTCCGGAACGTGCCGCAGGAGATGAGCAGGGCGTCCGCGTCGGGGGCGGCCCGGTGCAGCCGGCGCCCGAGCCGGTAGGCGCTGTCCGCGTCGTGGACGCTGGCCTCGTACGGGTCGGTGATCTGGAGGCCCTCGACCACGGGGACCTCGAATCCGACGGCGACGAGATAGGCGCGCAGGGCCTCGTTGACCTCGTCGGTGTAGATGCTGCCGACGGCCACGGAGCCGGCGCCGACCGCGCGCAGGGCGTCCACCTGCGCCTGCATCATGGTGATGGCCGGGATCCCGGTCTCCGCGGTGATCTCGTCCGTCACCTTCTCGTCGGTGCCGGGTCCGGGGATGAAGGTGCCGGGCGCGCCGCACTGGACGATGAGGTCCACCTTCGCGGTGGCGAGTTGCCGCGAGGCCTCCAGTACCTGCGACATCATCGTCTTCAGCCCCTCGGCGTCCACCCGGGGAACGATGGTGCGCGCGTCGGCGAAGGCCACACCCGTGGGGGCCACCGAGCGCCATTCCTCGGCACCTTCGATGGCGGTAGCCGGACGTATTTGCCCAATTCGGGCACGCCATCCCAGCATCATGGGAAGTACCTCTTTCTCGGTCGTATACAGGTCCGCGGTCGGCCGCAGGGGGCGGATCGCCGTCGGATCGGCTCGGGGCGGACCCGGCGAAAGGGTCCGCGCATCGGGGTCCGGGGAGGGGGAAAGCGGTACCGCCGGGGTCTCCGGACGGGCTCCGCGAATCAATCTGGGACAGTGGACCAGCTCTGTTGGGACAACGTACCCATCGAAATCGAGGCGGGTCAATGGGGTGACGGAAAGCTCTGAACGCGCCATGCCGACGGCATGTTCCGGCCATACCGGATCCGGGCCGTACCCGGGCCTGAGCATCGGAACGGCGGGGCAACGGGGCGGCCGGGCACGGCCGACCCATGACGATCCGTCAGGGCCCTTGCCGGGCGGCGGGGATGGGGCGCCGAGAAGGCGGGAAGCCCGGTTCCCCGGGCGCGGGAGTCAAACCTCGGGCGCCGTCGCCGGGGACGGGGCCGCCCGGCGGGGCAGGGCCCGTACCGGACGTATCGGGGAATCCGGTGCGGCCGGAGGCATCACGGGCCCGGCGCGCCACGGGGAACGGCGGACACCGGGTGCCGTGGCCGGACGGTCCGGCCGCACCCGGCGGAAGGACGTCAGGCGGGCTGCCGCCAGCGGACCGTGATCTCCGCCGCCGCGGCCCGCAGCACGGGCACCAGGGCGGCCGTACGTTCGGCGGACAGCCGGGCCTCGGGCCCGTAGATGCTCAGGGCGGCGACGACCCGGCCCTGGGTGCCGATGGGAACGGCCACTCCGCAGCCGCCCGGGATCCACTCCTCGCGGCTGATCGCGTACCCGTCCAGGCGCGCCGCGTCGACCCGGCTCAGCACCACCTCGGTATCGGTGCCGGTGTACTCCTCCAGCAGCCGGTCGAGCCACTCGGGAGGCAGCATCGACAGCAGGACCCGGCCGGTGGCGCCGGAGAAGAGGGAGTAGGGCCGGCCCACTCCGGTGATCAGCCGCAGCGGCTGGGGGCTCTCCGCCTCGTAGACGGTGACCCGGCGCCCGTCGACGACCGTGGAGACGCACGCCGTCTCACCCGTCATGGCCGCGATCCGGGAGGCCGTGGCCGAAGCGGCCCCGACCAGGTCGCTGTTGGCCGCGTGCTTCCACGCGAGGGTGAGCGCGGCGGGCCCGATGACGTACTTCCGGCTGCTCTCCTCCGCGACGGCGAGCCCTTCGCGCTCCAGCGACGCGAGGATGCGCTGCACCGAACTCTTGCTGATCCCCAGATCGCGGCTCAGCTCCCGGACCCCGCGCGGCCGGTCCGCCTCGGCGACCGCCTTGAGCACCTGAAGGGCGTGGTCGACGATCTGCACCGTACTCGCGGCCCGCGGCTCGGAGCCGGGCGCGTCGTCACGGCCGCCGAGGCCGGCGGACCGGTCGGCCTCGTCGGCCGCCGAATCGGGTGCTGTCGACATGGGACGCGGCCTTCTCCCTCATGAGCACGGACGGAAATACGACGGGGTGCGCCGCGGTGGCGTACCCGCGAGGGCGCGCCGGTCTCCGTGATCCACCGAGACGGCAGTATCACACAGCCCGTGTGACAGGCCACAACACTCCCCCGGGCGAAAGCGCCGGGACCGGCCCGGGGCCCGGGGCCGCGCCTCCCGCCCGAGGCCGTCCGCGGAGGGCGCTCATCGGCGACTGCCCGTGCGTCCGGAGGCGAACCTGGCGGCGCGGCCGAGCCTAGATTCCCGCCAGGCGACGACGTCCCGCCCGGCCGCGCACCGCGATACCCCGCATCCGCCGGCCTCCACCAGGACAGCCCTTCGGAGGAGCGAAACAGCTATGCGCACCGACATGCTCATCGGCGGCGAGTGGACCGCGGGAACCGGCGGCACCGTCTTCCCCACCCTGAATCCGGCGACCGGCGAGGTCGTCGCCGAACTGCCCGACGCCACGGAGGCGGATGTGGACGCCGCCGTACGGGCCGCGGCCGACGCGTTCGTCTCACCCGCGTGGGCCGGGCTGCTGCCCGCGGCCAGGGCGAGGCTCCTGCTGCGGGTGGCCGACCTGCTGGAGGAGCACGGCGACGAACTGGCCCGGCTGGAGACCCTCGACCAGGGGCAGCCGCTCGGGGTCAGCGCCGGGTTCTCGGTGCCCAACGCGGTGGAGCACTTCCGCTACTACGCCGGCTGGGTCACCAAGATCACGGGGGTGTCGTCGCCGCTCTCCGTACCGGACGCGGACCACCGGACCGTACGGGAACCCCTGGGTGTCTGCGGTCTGATCACCCCGTGGAACTTCCCGCTGATGATCCTGGTGTGGAAGCTGGCGCCCGCCCTCGCCACCGGCAACACCGTGGTGATCAAGCCCGCCGAACAGACCCCGCTCTCCACCCTGCGGCTCGCCGAGCTGATCGGGCTCGCCGGGGTCCCGGCCGGGGTGGTCAATGTCGTCACCGGCGGCCCCGGGACCGGGCGGGCGCTGGTCCGCCACCCGCTGGTGCGGAAGATCTCCTTCACCGGCTCCACGGCGGTGGGCCGGGAGATCGGCGCCGAGTGCGGCAGGGCGCTGAAGAAGGTGTCGCTGGAGCTGGGCGGGAAGGCGCCGAGCGTGATAGCCGCGGACGCCGACATCGACGCGGCCGTACGGGGCAATCTGCTGGGCGGCCTGCTCAACTCCGGCCAGGTATGCGCCGCGTACACCCGCTTCTACGTGGACCGCGGGCGGCACGACGAGTTCGCGGAGAAGCTGGCCGGGGCGGCGGCGTCCCTGCGGCTGGGCGACGGGCTCGATCCGGGGACCCAGCTCGGTCCGCTGGTCTCCGCCGAACAGGTGGAGCAGACCGCGCGCTATGTCGCGGCGGGCCGGGAGGAGGGCGCCGAGCTGCTGACCGGCGGCGGCCGTCCGGACGGGGTACCCGCCGGGGGCTTCTTTCACGAGCCGACGGTCTTCGCGGGCGTGGGACAGGACATGCGGATCGCCCGGGAGGAGATCTTCGGCCCGGTGCTGGCGGTGCTGCCGTACGACGATCCGGAGGAGCTGGCCGGCCTCGCCAACGACTCCGACTACGGGCTGGCCGCCTCGGTCTGGTCCCGGGACATCGCCACCGCCAACCGGCTGGCCAGGCAGGTGAAGGCGGGCACCGTGTGGATCAACATGATGCAGGGGCTCGACGCTGCGGCGGCCTGGGGCGGCACCAAGTCCTCCGGTATCGGCCGCGAGATGGGCTGGGAGGCAATCGCGGCGTACACCGAGGTCAAAAGCGTCTGGACCAGCCACATCTGAGCACACCTGCGCACATCGAGCGGGCGGGGCGGGCCGGCCGGACCGGCGCCCCCGGCCGTGAACGACATGTTCCTCCGTGCCGCCGGTGCCAGGCGCCCGGCGGCACGGCGCACCCGTGAGGAGCCCCGTATGGCCATCGATTTCACTCTCACCCCCGAACAGCGCGAACTCCGCTCATCGGCGCGGGAGTTCGCGCACCGGTGCCTGTCGGGCGTCGGCCCCGCGACCCGGCTGATGAGCGACCCCGAGGAGCGGTGGCGGGCCACCCGGCCGGTCTACGAGCGGGCCGTGGCCGAGGGCTGGCTGCGCCGGATCCTGCCCGAGCCGCTGGGCGGCGAGGGCCGGGGCATGGTCGACTTCGCGCTGGTGGCGGAGGAGTTCGTCGCCGTCGACGCGAATGTGTCCCTGACCCTGTTCGCGGTCACCCTCGGACTCACCCCGCTGATGGCCGCCGGGAGCCCGGAGCAGGTGGCGGAGCACTTCGGCCCCTTCCTCCGGCCCTCGGGGGCCCCGCTCGCGGCCTTCGCCTTCAGCGAGCCCGGCGGCAGTGCCAACTACGACGCGCCCGCGCCCGCCGACGGTGTGCGGACCACCGCCGTACTCGACGAGCGGCGCGACGAGTGGGTGATCAACGGCTCCAAGCGGTGGGTGTCGAGCGCGGGCGGCTGGGACGGCGCGGGCCCCGACCTGCTGGCCGTCGTCTGCCGTACGAGTACGACCGCCCCGCCCGACGAGGCGCTCTCGGTCCTCCTGGTCCCGGGCCCGGTCCGGGGACTGACCCTGGACGGCAGCCTCGATCTGCTGGGCCACCGGGCCCATCAGACCCCCACGATCACCCTCCGGGACGTCCGGGTGCCGCGGGGCAACGTCCTCGGCGGGCCGGGCGCGGGGCGGGCGATCGTCGCGGGCAGCTTCGTGCCGACCGCGGCCCTCGTCGGGGTCTTCGCGCTGGCGAAGATGCGCGCGGCGTTCGGGTTCGCGCTCGACTTCGCCCGACGGGAGCGGCGCGCCGGGGCGGTACCGATCGTGGAACACCAGGCCGTGGGGTACGCGCTGGCCGACGCCAAATCGGCGATGGAGGCCGTACGGTACCTCTCCTGGCGGGCCTGCCACGCCCTGGACTCGGGCAGCCCGGCGGCGGCCGAACTCGCCCTGCACGCGAAGGTCTTCGGCTCGGAGACGGCGGTCCGGGTCATCACCGATCTGATGCGGGTGGTCGGGATGGAGAGCTACAGCCACGAGAACCCGATCGCGGGCATCCTCCAGGACGCGCTGGTCTATCCGCTCTTCGACGGCGGAAACATCGGGGTGCGCCGCCGCCAGTTGCACACCCTGCTCGCCGACCCGGCCTACGACCCGGACGCCACCCACGCGGCACCGGCCGGGTAGCGGAGCCGGTGCGGGGCGTACCGGCCGGTCGACGGCCGGCCGGAGGGCCGGGGGCCGTCGTGACCGTGGACGGGTCACGGCGGCCGGGGCGCGTCAGGGCGTGTCAGGGCGCGGCCGGGGGGCCGGAGCGGCGGGCGGCCTCCCGGCGGATCTCCGCCGCGCTCTGCCCGCAGGCGGCACGCAGCGCGCGGCTGAGATGGGTGGCGTCGAGGTAGCCCCATCCGGCGGCGATCACGGAGACGCTCCGGTCCGCGAGCGCCGGGTCCGCCAGGTCGCGGCGGATGCGCTCCAGACGGCGGCTTCTGATCCAGGACGCGAGGGAGACCCCGCGCCGCTGGAGCACCTTGTGCAGATAGCGGACGGAGATGTGGTGCGCGCGGGCCACCGACTCCGGTGAGAGGCGGGGGTCGGCGAGCCGGCCGAGGCAGTGGGTGAGGATGCGCTCGGCGAGGTCGTCCGCCGGGCGCGGGGTGATCCGTTGTTCGGCGAGGGCCGAAAGCACCACCGAGACCAGGGCGTCGGCCAGATGCGGGGCGCCGTCGCCGGAGCAGGTGTCGAGATCGCCCGCGGCCTCCCGGAGCAGGGCGGCGGCCAGCCGCCGGCCGCCCCCGTCGGTCGGCACGGCCGACGCGGTACGGGCGGCGAGGGGATCGCTGTGGGGGCCCAGCAGCGCGCGCGGGATACCGAGCACGATCAGGTCGAACGGGTCCCAGAAACGGAGTTCGTACGGGCGGGTCGTCTCGTAGACCACCAGATCCCCGGGAGCCGTCAGACACTGCCTGCCGTCCTGCTCGACGCCCGCGCGGCCGGAGCCGTGGAGCGCCACCTTCACCAGTTCGGGATCGGCGGAGCCGATCAGGGACGACGGGCGCTCAACGGTGCACGGGCCGCCGGTGATCCGGGCCACCAGCACCTCGCCCGGCCGGGCGCTGCGCAGGGTGCCGGAGAGTCCCGGGCGGACGGCGGGGCCGTCGGACGCGTCGGGGCGGATCCGCAGCGGGGCGAAGGCGGCTGAGGCGGCGGACGCCAGCCGTTCGCAGTGCTCGCCCCGTTCGGGCGACTCCCTCACTCCGGCCATCGCCGCCTCCTTCGCCGCTCACCTCATTGTGTCGGGCGCTCCGGCCGTCCGGCGAGGTGCCGTGGAGTCCGTCGCGGTGAAACGACCGTTCCGGACGCCGGGGCGGTCCCGCCCCGGCGTCCGGGTCACCCGGCGGCGCGGCCGGACCCGGTCACGACCGGCGGAGGTCCTTCACCCGGCGGATCTTGCCGACCGAGCGTTCCAGGCTCTCCGGGTCCACGACCGTGACCTCCACGGTGACGCCCACACCGTCCTTGACGCCCCGGGCGATCTCCCGGGCCGCGGCTTCCCGCCGGTCGCCGCCGGTCGCGGGCCCCGCCTCGACCAGGATGTGCATATGGTCCATCCGGCCGCGCCGGGTCAGCTCGATCCGGAAGTGGGGTGCCACGTCCGGGGTGCGCAGGACGATCTCCTCGATCTGGCCGGGGAAGAGGTTCACACCCCGCAGGATGATCATGTCGTCGCTGCGTCCGGTGATCTTCCGGATCCGGCGGAAGGCGGGCCGGGCGGTGCCGGGGAGCAGCCGGGTCAGATCGCGGGTGCGGTAGCGGATGACCGGCATGGCCTCCTTGGTGAGGGAGGTGAGGACGAGTTCGCCCTCCGCCCCGTCGGTAAGGGCGGTGTCCGCGAGCGGATCGACCACCTCGGGGTAGAAGTGGTCCTCCCACACATGGAGGCCGTCCTTGGTCTCGACGCACTCCTGGGCGACACCGGGGCCGATGACCTCGGAGAGCCCGTAGATGTCGACGGCGTGGATGTCCGCGCGTTCCTCGATCTCGCGGCGCATCTCCTCCGTCCAGGGCTCGGCGCCGAAGATACCGGTCCGCAGGGACGTGGTACGGGGATCGATGCCCTGCTTCTCGAACTCGTCGAGGAGCGTGAGCATGTAGGACGGGGTGATCATGATGATCTCGGGGCGGAAGTCCTGGATGATCCGGACCTGACGGGCGGTCATACCGCCGGAGGCCGGGATGACGGTACAGCCCGCGCGCTCCGCGCCGTAGTGGGCCCCGAGGCCCCCGGTGAAGAGGCCGTAGCCGTAGGAGATGTGCACCTTGTGGCCGGGGCGACCGCCGGCCGCCCTGATCGAACGAGCGATGACGTCGGCCCACAGGGAGATGTCGTTCTCGGTGTATCCGACGACGGTGGGGCGGCCGGTGGTGCCGCTGGAGGCGTGGATCCGGCGGACGTCGGCCATGGGGACGGCGAACATGCCGAACGGGTAGGTGTCCCGCAGATCGGCCTTGGTGGTGAAGGGGAAGCGGGCGAGGTCGCCGAGGGAGCGGCAGTCGTCGGGCCGTACTCCCGCCTCGTCGAACTTGCGGCGGTACAGCTCCACGTTCTCGTAGGCGTGCCGCAGGGTGGCCCTCAGCCGGTCGAGCTGGAGTTCGCGCAGCTGGTCGCGGGTCAGGCGCTCGGCGTCGTCCAGCAGTCCGGGCGGAAGCGGCTCGCCCGTGCGGCCGGGTCCCGGGGGTTCGGGCGCACCGCCCGGGACCGGGTTCGGCCTGGCCGTCGATTCGCTGCTCATCAGCTCTCCTCAACTCTCCCGTGCCCGGTACGCCGCGCACCGTCCGTCTCCTGCCGCGCGTCCGGTCCGCGGGGCCCGGCGGCGCGCCCCGCGGGGTCCGCGTCGCCGGGGTCGGGCGGCGCGCCCCGGACCGTACGGCTGCGTCCCCGGAACTCCGCGATCACCTCGTCGCCGCGCCGTACCGTCACGTCGCAGACCCCGCTGCGGCCGAATCTGACCCGTTCCCCGGCGCATGCCGTGAGGATGTCGCCCTCGTACGCCGGGGCGACGAAGACGATGTCGGCGCCCGCCGCGACGGTCACCGGGCCGTGGCCGTTGCAGGCGCAGGCGAACGCCGTGTCGGCGAGGAGGAAGAGGTAGCCGCCGTGGGCGATGCCGTGTCCGTTGACCATGGCGGGGGTCACCGTCATCCGTACCAGGGCCGCGCCGGCGGTGTGTTCGAGCAGTTCGATACCGAGGGCCCGGGACGCCTCGTCGGCGGCGAGCATCTCCTCGGCGGGGGTCCTGTCAGTGGTCCGTGCCACCGATTGCACCACCTTGATTCCACCACCCTTGTTTCCCGACCGACCATTCGGTTAGCGTGCGGCACGCCCAGTAATCCAGCCGCACCGTTTGCCTGTCAAGAGGTGGAACCGATGCCCCCCGACCGCCCCGTCCGACCGGCCTCCCCGCTCGTCCGTCGCGCGGCCCGCCCCCGCGGCGGGTCCGCCGCCTCCCCGAAGGAGACCGCCCGTGTCTGACGAGGTGTTCCTGATCGACGGCGCCCGTACCCCGCAGGGCCGGTACGGCGGCGCGCTCGCCTCCGTACGCCCGGACGATCTGGCGGCCCTGGTGGTCGGCGAGGCCGTCCGGCGCGCGGGGGTGCCGGGCGACGCCGTCGACGAGGTGGTGCTCGGCGCGGCCAACCAGGCCGGGGAGGACAACCGGGACGTGGCACGGATGGCGGTCCTGCTCGCCGGGTTGCCGCACACCGTGCCCGGTTACACCGTCAACCGCCTCTGCGCGTCGGGGCTGACCGCGGTTGCGTCGGCGGCGCAGGCCGTCCGCGCGGGCGCGGCGGACGTGGTGGTGGCGGGCGGGGTGGAGTCGATGACCCGGGCGCCGTGGGT
Organism: Streptomyces sp. NPDC059248; assembly: GCF_042753905.1. Classification (NCBI taxonomy): domain Bacteria; kingdom Bacillati; phylum Actinomycetota; class Actinomycetes; order Kitasatosporales; family Streptomycetaceae; genus Streptomyces; species Streptomyces sp. NPDC059248. Next base: position 14,431 of record NZ_JBHYZV010000014.1, read on the forward strand.
GATGGCGAAGCCGGGCACCCCCTGGGCCAAGCCGGGCGAGGTCCACGACACATCGCTCGGCTGGCGGTTCACCAACCCCCGGTTCACGGCCGCGGACCGGGCGGTGGCCGCCGGCGCGGGACCGGAGACCGTACGGGTCACCCTGTCGATGGGCGAGACCGCGGAGGAGGTGGCGGCTCTCGACGGCATCACCCGCGCCGACTCCGACGCCTTCGCGCTCCGCAGCCACCGCCGGGCCGTCGCCGCCCAGGAGGCCGGGCGGTTCGACCGCGAACTGACGCCGGTACCGGTCCGGGACGGGGAGGTCACCCGGGACGAGGGGCCGCGTCCCGGCACCACCGCGGAGAGACTCGCCGGGCTGCGGACGATCTTCCGCCCGGACGGGATCGTCACCGCCGGGTCCGCGTCACCGCTCTCCGACGGCGCGGCGGCGCTGGTGGTGGCGAGCGGTGACGCCGTACGACGGTACGGGCTGACGCCCCGGGCCCGGATCGTCACCTCGGCGTCGGCCGGTGTCCCGCCCCAGCTGATGGGCCTCGGCCCGGTACCGGCCACCGAGAAGGCGGTGGCCCGGGCCGGCTGGCGGCTCGGGGACGTCGACGCGGTGGAGCTGAACGAGGCGTTCGCCGCGCAGGCGCTCGCCGTGATCCGGCGGCTGGAGCTGGACGAGGAACGCGTCAACGCCGACGGCGGAGCCATCGCGCTCGGCCATCCCCTCGGCTGCTCGGGCGCCCGGATCCTGCTCACCCTCCTGGGCCGGCTGGAGCGCGAGGACGGACGGCGCGGTCTGGCGACGCTCTGCGTCGGCGTGGGCCAGGGGGTCGCGATGCTGGTGGAGCGGGTGTGAGCGGAGTGCCGGAGCAGGGGGCCATCCACCGAACGGAAGCGGAGGACACCGGGAGGCCGGACTCCGCCGAGAGGAGCGGGACATGAGCGACGGTACGGATCACCGGAACGGGCCCGAGGGCGCCGACGCCCCGGACGAGGAGCGGCCGCCCGCCGTCGTAGGGGTCGTCGGCGGGGGCCGGATGGGGGCCGGGATCGCCCAGTCGTTCGCGGTCGCGGGCTCGGCGGTGACGGTCGTCGAGGGCGGCGCCGAAGCCGCGGCGGCGGCGCTGGAGCGCATCACCACCGGACTGCGGCGGGCGGCGGAGCGCGGTGTGCTCGCCGAGCCGCCGGAGCACATTCTGGCCCGGGTCGCCGTGGTGGATTCGGTACGGGCGCTGCCCGGCGGGGCCGACCTCGTCGTGGAGGCCGTCCCCGAGGACGCCGCGCTCAAGGCCCGTGTCCTGGCGGCGGCGGAGCGCGCGGTGGCTCCGTCCACGGTGCTCGCGACCAACACCAGCTCGCTCCCGGTCACCGAACTGGCATCGGCGCTCGCCCGCCCCGGGCGCTTCATCGGGATGCACTTCTTCAATCCGGTGCCCGCGTCCGCGCTGGTCGAGATCGTGGTCGCGCCGGACACGGATCCGGAGACCGTACGGGCGGCACGGCGGTGGACCGGCTCCCTGGGCAAGACGGACGTCGTGGTGCGCGACTCCCCCGGCTTCGCCAGCAGTCGGCTGGGCCTCGCCCTGGGCCTTGAGGCGATCCGGATGGTGGAGGAGGGCGTCGCCGCCCCCGAGGCGATCGACGACGCGATGCGGCTCGGCTACCGCCATCCGATGGGGCCGCTGCGGCTGACCGATCTGGTCGGCCTGGACGTCCGGCTGGCGATCGCCGAGCATCTGCACGCCACACTCGGCGAGCGTTTCGCCCCGCCGGAGCTGCTGCGGCGCAAGGTCGCGCTCGGCGAACTGGGCCGTAAGAGCGGACAGGGTTTCTACACCTGGCCTTGATCACGGGCGGGCGGCCGGGGGGGGTGCGGACGGCCCGGCTGCCCGTACGCGCTCCCGGGGCGCGGCGGGCCGGCCGATGCGAGGGCCCCGTCCGGGGCCGCCGGTCCGCCGGGTCGCCCCCTGCACCCCCTGTGCCCCACAGACCCCAACGAACACCCTGCGTCGGCCCCACGACTCCAAAATGATACGCTGGCGTCTCATTTTGAATGGTCACGTCTCAATCCGGTCTGGAGTCCCTCATGTCCCGCCCCGCCGCGACCCTGGTCGCGGAGGTTGTCCACGCGCGCCGCTGGATCGTCCTCGCGATCCTCTCGGGCAGCCTGCTGCTGATCGCCATGGACACCACGATCCTGAATGTCGCCTTCCCGTCCCTGGTCGCCGATCTGCGGCCGGGCTCGGTGGAGCAGCTGTGGATCATCGACGCCTACGCCCTCGCGCTCTCCGGACTGCTGGTGACCGCCGGCGCGCTGGGCGACCGGTGGGGCCGCAAGCGGCTGCTCCTGGGCGGCTTCGCCCTGTTCGCCCTGGCCTCCCTCGGCGCGGTGTTCGCCACCGAGGCCTGGCAGGTGATCGCCGCCCGTGCGCTGCTGGGTGTCGGCGGCGCCGCGATCATGCCCGCGACCCTGTCGATCCTGCGCCATGTCTTCACCGACGCCCGCGAGCGGGCCTTCGCCTACGCCGTGTGGGCGGCCGTGATGGGCGGCGGTATGGCGCTCGGCCCGGTGGTGGGCGGACTCCTGGTGGAGGACCACGGCTGGCGGTCGGCGTTCCTGCTCAACATCCCCGTCGCCCTGGCCGTCATCGCCTTCGGCTCCCGGCTGCTGCCCGAGTCGTACGCGCCGCGCGCCGGGCGCTGGGACTGGACGGGTGTGGCGCAGTCCGTCGTCGGTATGGTCGCGCTGGTCGCCGGTATCAAGCAGCTCGGCAAGCAGGGGTTCACCGAGCCCCTGCCGTGGCTGATGCTGCTGCTCGCCGCCGTCGTCCTGACGCTCTTCGTCCGCCGCCAGCTGCGGCTGGCCGCCCCGCTGCTCCGGATACGCCTCTTCGCGAGCCGTGCTTTCAGCGTCTCGGCCACGGCCCTGCTGCTCGGCATGATCGCGCTCGGCGCCGTGCTGTTCCTGCTCACCCAGTGGTTCCAGTACGCCCTGGGCTACTCACCGCTGGAGGCCGGCCTGCGGGTGCTGCCCGCGCCGCTCGCCCTCGTCGTCACATCGCTGCTCGCCCCGCCGCTGATGCGGGCCCTGCCGGTCCGGCACCTCATGGGTTCGGGTCTGGTCCTGATGGCGGCGGGTCTCGCCCTGCCGTGGCTCGCCCAGGGCTCCGACGGGCACCTCGGTTATCCGACGATGGCGATCGCGCTCGCGCTGATCGGCTTCGGTGCCGGTCTGGCCATGACGGTGGCATCGGTGACCCTGATGGCGGCCACCCCCGCCGAGCACGTCAGCGGGGCCGCCGCGATCGAGGAGACCTGCTACGAGCTGGGCGCCGCGCTCGGTGTCGCGTCACTCGGCTCCCTCGCCACCGCCCTCTACCAGGGCAATCTGCCAAAGGCCGTCACCGGTGTCGCCCGCGGCTCGGTGGGCGAAGGTGCCTACGCGGCCCAGGAACTGGGCGGCGCGGCGGGAGCGTCACTCCTCGACCAGGTGGCCCGCGCCTTCACCCACGGGATGACGCCCGCGTTCGCCGTCGGTGCCGCCTTGGCGCTGGCCGCGGCCGCCACCGTATGGGCGTACGTCCCCCGCGGTATCCGGCCCGCCGGCCACGCCCACTGACGACGGCCCCCGCATCGCGCACCGGAACGGCGGCCTGCGGCCGCCGGTCATGGGACGGGAGGGCGTTCGGTGAGCAGAAGGCTCTCGTACGTGTGGTGGTGGCGGGTGGTCGTGCGGTGGTGGAGCAGGGTAGCGGCGCGTTCGGGTTCGCCCGCGTCGACCAGGGCGCGGGCCAGGGTGTCCTGGATGATCTCGCGCTCCACGCGTACGCCGCCGATCCGTTCCGCCTTCTCGCCCAGGGCGTTCAGCAGGCCGACGGCCGCGCGGGGGCGGCCCGCGGTGATATGGGCGAGGGCGCGGACGACGGGGGCGAGGACATCGCGGTAGTCGGGGCGGTCGTCGGCGGCGGCCCGGCGGGCCAGTGCGTCCAGGTCGTCGGTCGCGGCCTCCACCGCCAGGGCGAGGGCGAGGTTGAAGGTGTGGAAGATCTCCGCCGTGCCGCCCGGTTCGGCGAGGAGTTCCCGTACGTGTGCCGGGTCGCTGCGGCCGGCGGGGTCCTGGCCGACGAGGAGCAGCCGCCAGTTCGTCGCGGCGCGCATGCCGACGTCCGTACGCGACAGTGCCGTGTCCGCCCTGCGGCGTGCTTCGGGGAAGTCGCCGCAGGCGATGGACTGGAGGGCGGCGTGCCAGTTCAGATGACGTACTTGGACGGCCTGCGGATCCACCGCGAGCCACTCGTCGAGGAAGGCGACGGAAACGGGTCCCGTCCCCAGCTCGTGCCCGGCATGGGCGAGGGCGTGGGCGGCCACGCCCGACCGGGGATGCAGGTCGAGGGCGTGTTCGGCCAGGTCGTACGCCTCGCGTACACGGCCCTGTTCGGCCCGGGTCACGGCCAGCCAGCCCGTCCAGGGCCAGTTGTCGGGACCGGCGAGCGCGGCGTGCTCCTCCACGAGGGCGTCGCCGTACGCGCGGTAGGCGGCGTCCTCGCAGGAGGGGAAGGCGCCCAGCAGGAGCCCGGCCGTCTCGTCGGCGGGCCAGCGGGCGAAATGGGCCATCAGATGATCGGCCGTCATCCGGTACTGCCGGTGCGTATGGAGGAACACCCCGTACACCAGGCTGGTCTCGCGCTCGCCCTCGGCCGCGGCGTACCGGTAGGCGATCGCCAGCTCCTCCTTGAGCGTGGCGTCGTCGAGCCGGTCGGCGGTCATCAGCAGCAGCAGCGCCCGTGCCGTGCCGCACTCCGGCTCGGCGGCCACCCACTGTCGCAGCAGGGGCAGCACCCGCCCGCCGAGGGCGAGGAGCTCCGTCACGGCCCGGTCCCGTACCGGCGCCTCCCGCGTCGCCGCCGTCATCGCCGGCCGTCCGGGCTCCGCTCCCCCGGTCCTCGCGTCGTCATACGCTCGGCCGGATCAGGGCGGTGCAGACGATGCCGCTGTTGCCGCACTGGTTGCGGGTCAGGCTCAGCGGCAGCCCTGCCTGGTTGCCGCTGCCCACCCCGCTCCCGGCGACCGTGGCGCCCGCGGAGCGGGCGTCGCCCCCGTTGGCACAGGTGTTGCCGAAGGCCGCGTTCCCGACGCCGATGATGCTCGCGTGGGCGGCTCCGGCCGGCAGGAGCGCGGCACCGGCCACCGCGCCGAGCACCGCGGCCCTCGCACCCCTGCGTCCCGAAAAGCCGCCCCTGCCCCGCATGACCTCGCCCATGGATCTCTCCTCGTCCGTTCGGGGGCCGCGCCCCGTCCACCGGTACCGGCCCGCCCTGACCGGACCCACCGCACCACGGTCAACGAGGGGGCACAGCCCGCGACACGCGACGCCGGCGGGGAGCGCGTTCGCGGCCCGAAGCACTCGGGCGCGCTGGCGGATCCGACGACGGGTGGACGTGCGCCCGCGCGGGTCCGGGGACGTACCAGCGATGGAATTCGACCGCGGCGCATATGCGGAAGCGGGTGAGCACCTGCCGTACGCGGGCGTGGCCCGGGGGCGGGGCGGAAGAATCGCGCCCGGCTCACGAGGAACTGCGCCGGATCGCGCACATCGTGGTCGGCGATATCACCCGCCACGGCCGAGAAGCCGTACACCTCGATATTTCCCGGAACGGCATGGCACGGCCGATCCGCTGATAGGCCGTCACCACCGTGTTCGAAACGTGTCGAACGGGGATTCCACCACGACGAACTCCTCGCCCGCAGGTTTCCGGGCCGTATGGAACGCCCCGGGGCGATGGGAATCCTGGTGCCGAGGCCCGCCCGGGTCACGTCCGCCGCCCGCCCCGGGACCCCCGGCGACCGCCGTTCGAAGAATGGATTATCCATTCCTCTCCCCTATTCCTCAGGGTAGGGAAGGCACCCTGCCCGACGCATGTCGTTACCCCTACGGCCCAGTCATGAATCGGTTCTTCAGGTGCTCTTCCCTTTCCCTTCCGGAAAGGTGAGTGCAGGCACCAAGATCCGCGCGCTAGAAATCGGGCATGGATGATCCTTTTGCGTTCAGCCCGCTGGGAGCGGCGGAGAAACCCTGCGGTGGCGCCGGAGACACCGGCAGGGGGACGGAGTGCCCCGCCGGGTGCGACGTACCGTGCGACTGGCTCAGGCACCACCGCGCCGACCGGCCACCCGGAGCGGGAGGTGGTGAGCCGGACCCGGGCGACGACGGTCCGTCAGACCGGGCCCCGGCCCCCTGAAGGCCCGGTCTTCGCCCTTGGCGCGGCTCGTGCCCGGTGGAGGACCGCCGCGGCCTGCGGCTGGCGCCGGAAGCCGTGCAGGGACTCGCGCAGATGCCAAAGGGCCCGGTCCGCCGGGGCGAGGCGCAGGTACGGATAGTGGTCGAGGAAGGCGTGCCAGTGGTGGCACGACTCCTCCAGGCGGCCCAGGGGCAGCAGGGTCGCGGCGAGCCGGGCATGGGTCAGCGCGCCGGCCCGGTGCCGGTCGGCGGGTCGGGCGGCGACCGAGGCCGCGAGGGCGTGTACGGCCAGGACCGAGTCCCCGAGCGCGTGCAGGGCCAGACCCCGCTGGAAGTCGAGGCCGGGGCGGGGATAGGAGGTGAAAGGGCCGGGAGGGCTCGTCGCCCGCTCGTGCCGTGCCTCGGCGGTCACCAGGTCGCGGACGGCCTGCCGGCGCTGCCGGGTGTAGGCGCAGGTGACGGCGCGCTGGCTGAGCAGGAAGGCGAGGGTGGCGGGGTCGGTGGAGGGCCCCGCGGTCCGCACGGCGGTGTCGGCGAGCTGCCATGCCTGCTGGTGGAGTCCCAGGTGCAGCGCCTGGAGGCTCATGGCGCGCAGGGTGATCGCGTAGAGACGGCAGTCGTCCGCCTCACGAGCCAGGCCGAGGGCGACGGTGAAGTAGCGCTGGGCGAGACCGGGATGTCCGGCGTCCATGGTCATCCGGGCCAGCTGGTGGGTGAGCTGCGCCGTGGCCGTGAGGAGTTCCCGGCGGCTGGCGGACCCGGCGGACGCGACCAGGAGGCGGCTGATGTCGTCGCCGAGATAGGCGATCAGGGCGGAACGCGCGTGCGCGCCGCCGTGCCGGTCCATGAGGTCCGCGAAGAGCCGGGACATCTCCCGCAGCATCCCGATGTCCTCGGCCGTCACCCGGGTCCTCGTACCGCGCGATCGCGCGCGTCCGGCGCGCCGGGGCTCGCGGACGGGCGGGACGCCCGCGTCGGCGGGCAGGGTGTACACGGAGTCGACCAGCGGTACGCGGCGTACGGGATCGACGTCCGCGCGGATCAGGACGGTCAGCCGGTGCACGGCGTCGTCCGGCTCGGTACCGACCGTGGGCGCCGGTTCCCCGAGGGTCCGCCGGGGCCGGGCGAGACCGGTGTCCCCCGCGGCGACCAGGCGCCCGAGGCGGCGGCTGAAGGCCGCGGCGACCAGATCGGGGACGGGCGGCCGGGGACGGGAGCCGGTCAGCCAGTGGGCGATCGAGGTCCGGTCGTAGCGCAGGACCAGACCCTCCAGCCTGCCGCCTTCGTTGACCGCCCGCGCCAGCTCGGCCGCGTTCCAGTCGGCCTCGCGGAGCAGGGCGGCGAGGCTTCGGTTGGGCTGACTGCGTGCCATGGCGCCACCCCCGGGAATCGGCCTCGTCCCGGTGCCGGACCGTCCCGGCACGGGCGATGTCTCGGTACACGGTGCGCGGCCCGGGGCCCGGACCGTGTCCGGTGGATTTCGCCGGGCCCACGGGGCCATCGGGGTGGTACCCCGATCCCGAGATCACCACCCCGTCCTTCGGGGGCCGCTGTCGGCGGGGAGGGTCCCCGGCGCGCTCCCCGGCCGTCGCGGTCTCCGGCGGCGGTCCTCGCCGCCGTCCGATCGCCCGGTCGCGGGGTCTCGCCGGTTACCCGCTCGGGGCGATCCCCTCGATGAGCAGGTCCAGCCGGGTGCTCTCGCCGTGTGCCGGTACGCGGCCGGTCGCGGACAGGGCGGAGATCCCGTGCAGGGCGGCCCACAGCAGTTCGGCCCGCGCCTCGCGTTCCGCGGTCTCCTCGGGGAACGCCGCCACGATGGCGTCGAAGGCGGTGCGCAGCGCCGTGGGCGTTTCCTCACTGGCGAACTTCAACCGTGTGGGCATCACGAACATCGCCCGGTAGAGAGCCGGGTGCTCGACGGCGAAGCGCAAGTAGGCCTGGCACACGGCGCGCAGACCGCGCCGCGACCCGCGCCCCCGGGCGGCGGTCCTTGCGTGGCTCAGCAACTCCGCCAGCTCGGCGAAGCCCTGCTCGGCGACGGCCGCGACCATGGCGTCCTTGCCCTTGAAGTGGCTGTAGAGCACCGGCTGGCTGTACTCCACGCGCTCGGCGAGGCGGCGGGTGGTGACCGCCTCCCAGCCCTCGGCCTCGGCCAGTTCGCGCGCCACGGCGAGGATCAGGCGGTGGCGCTCGGCACGCTCCCGCTCGCGACGGTCCCGGGTGATCGACATGAGATCGATCCTAGCATTGCTAGACATTCGGCCGACGCTACATCTAGCATCGCTAGAAGAAGGAGCGGCGCTCGATAGAGGGTCGGTGCCGCGAGGGAGGGGAGCATTCGCCATGCCTGTCGTCGCCACCACAGCCGCCACGGTCATCACTTGGGCGACCGCCGTCGGGATCATGGTCATCGGCGCCCGCTGTCTGTGGGCTCCGCGAGCCGCCGCGGACTTCGGCATCCCCGGCACCCGTACCGACGATCCGAATTTCCGCGCCTGGCTCTCCGTCAAGGCCGTCCGCGACATCGGCTCCGGACTCTTCCTGCTGATCGTGCTGCTCGGCGGCGGCACCCGGCTGCACGGCTGGATGATGCTGGCCGGCTCGTCGATAGCGCTGGGCGACGCGCTCATCACCAAGCTGAGCGGCGGCCCCGCCACGGCGTACTACGGCATCCACGGCTGCACCGCCGCGGTCATGGCCGCCGCCGGTGCCGTACTGCTGCTGTCCTGACCGCGGCCACCGGCGGGAGCGCTCCCGTATCGATCCCCGGAGCCGCGAGCCGCCCCCACCACGTACGTCCGCGTACGGGCACGAGGGAGCCCGATAGCCTGTGCGACCCGGCGGACTGCCGAGTGATCGAGGTGAGGCGGTCGGGCCACTGCGGTTCGGTATGTCCCACGACGACGTGACCGCGGCGGTCGCGGACGTACTGAGGATTTCCTCCACTCATGGCGACCGGAACGGCACCGCGGTGAGTTCGGAGTTCGACATCCTCGGCGCGCCGAGCGCGCCCGCGCTGACGACCTACTACGACACCGGCCGCCTGGCGTGCGCGGCACGTCGTTCTGAGCAGGCCGGTACTGGTGGCCTCCGCCTGGGCCGAACGCTGCTGCGACACCGCCGAAGGCCCCCTGCCCGCCGAGGAGTGGCGGGGCCGCGCCTGGTGACGCGGCTGTCATCCGGCGGGCGCGGGCTCGGCGAGCCGCGGCCGGGGTCCGCACCCGCACTCCCCCCTCGGTGCCCGTGCGCAGGTTTGACGGTCCTCTGACGCGCATCGTGCCGCTCTTGGCGGGTGTTTGACGCCCGGGAGCGGTCCCTGTCAGGGGGCCGTCAATTCCCTGACGGGTCGGCCGTCCGGCCGGACCACCGGGCCTAGAGTCCCCTTCGGCCGCTCCGGAAAGCACCCGTCAGTGGCATGACGGCAGCCGACGCTCCCCTCCGGTCGGACACCTGGCGGTTCTTCCCCGCCGGCCTTCCGCGTGCGGTCGCGCTGTCACCGCTCCCCCGGTGACAGCGCGGCCGGAGCGGCCCTCCACACCCTCCGTACCGGACCATCAGAAGGTCGCCGCGATGTCTCCAGCCACTCGTCAGAAGGCTCCGACCGCCTCCCGGGCCCGCGTACCCGGAGGTGGAGGCGGCGGTGGGCGGGCCGCCCGGCGGCGGGGGGCGAGCGGTCTCTTCGATCCCGTGCAGTTGCTGACGTCGTTCCCCGACGCCCTGCACAAGTTGCGGCCACGGGCGCTGGCGAGGAACCCGGTGCTGTTCGTCGTCGCGTCCGGGGCGCTGCTCACGACCCTTTCCGCGCTGTTCCACCCTTCCGTCTTCGCCTGGGTGATCAGTGTCTGGCTCTGGCTGACCGTGATCTTCGCCAATCTCGCGGAGGCCGTCGCGGAGGGCCGGGGGAAGGCGCAGGCGGAATCCCTGCGCCGGGCGCGTACGGACACCGTCGCGGTCCGGCTGCGCGACAACTGGCGTATCGGTACGCAGATCGCCTCCGCGGTGACGGAGACCGTCGCCGCCACCGATCTCCAGCCCTTCGACTTCGTCGTCGTGGAGGCCGGTGCGCTGATCCCCGCCGACGGCGAGGTCGTGGACGGTGTCGCGGCGGTCGACGAATCAGCCGTCACGGGCGAATCCGCGCCCGTCATCCGGGAGTCGGGCGGCGACCGGACCGGAGTGGTCGGCGGGACCACCGTGCTCTCCGACCGAATCGTCGTACGGGTCACCGCGCGCCCGGGCCGGTCCTTCCTGGACCGGATGATCGACCTGATCGAAGGCGCGTCCCGGCAGAAGACCCCGAACGAACTCGCGCTCAACATACTGCTCGCCGCCCTGACCTGCGTCTTCGTCCTTGTGGTCCTGGCCCTTCAGCCCATGGCCGCCTATGCGGGTGCCACCCAGTCCACGACGGTCCTCGTCGCTCTGCTGGTGACACTGATCCCGACGACCATCGGGGCGCTGCTCTCGGCCATCGGCATCGCGGGCATGGACCGGCTGGTGCAACGCAATGTCCTCGCCATGTCGGGCCGGGCCGTCGAGGCGGCCGGTGACATCAGCACCCTCCTGCTCGACAAGACGGGCACCATCACCCTCGGCAACCGTGAGGCGGCCGGCTTCGTCCCGCTGCCCGGTGTCGACGAGCTGTCCCTGGCCACGGCGGCCCAGTTCGCCTCCTTCGCCGACGAAACCCCCGAGGGCCGGTCCGTCGTCGTTCTCGCCGCACGGAAGTACGGGCTGGGAGAGCCCGTCGACGGGGAACTGAGCCGGGCCCGGTTCGTACGGTTCAGCGCGCGGACCAGGATGAGCGGGGTCGATCTGTGGTGGAGTGACGAGACCGCCTGCCGGATCCGCAAGGGCGCGGCGGCGGAGGTGGCCGAGTGGGTACGGATGCGGGGCGGCACCGTCCCCGCCGAGGCCCGGTGGTTCTCCGACACCATCGCCGCGTCCGGTGGCACGCCTCTGCTGGTGGCCGTCGACGACAGGGACGGACCGCGCGTCCTCGGCGCCGTCCATCTCAAGGACGTGGTGAAGGACGGCGTCCGGGAGCGGTTCGCGGAGCTGCGCCGGATGGGTATCCGTACGGTCATGGTCACGGGCGACAACCCGCTGACCGCCCGCGCCATCGCGCGGGAGGCCGGAGTCGACGACTTCCTCGCCGAGGCCACCCCCGAGGACAAGCTCGCCCTCATCAGGAGGGAACAGGAGGGGGGCAGGCTCGTGGCGATGACCGGCGACGGCACCAACGACGCGCCCGCCCTCGCCCAGGCCGACGTCGGTGTCGCGATGAACACCGGCACCTCCGCCGCCAAGGAGGCCGGGAACATGGTGGACCTCGACTCCAGCCCCACCAAACTCGTCGAGATCGTCGAGATCGGCAAACAGCTCCTCATCACCCGAGGAGCCCTCACCACCTTCTCGATCACGAACGACGTCGCCAAGTACTTCGCGATCATCCCCGCCATGTTCACCGGGACCTACCCGGGCCTGGAGGCGCTCAACATCATGGGCCTGCACAGCCCGACGTCCGCCATCACCTCGGCGATCATCTTCAACGCCCTGATCATCGTCGTACTGATCCCGCTCGCGCTACGGGGTGTGCGCTACACCCCCGCCTCGGCTCATGACCTCCTGCTCCGCAATCTGACGGTGTACGGCCTCGGCGGCCTCGTCCTGCCCTTCGTCGGCATCAAACTGATCGACCTGGCCGTCTCCACGGTTCCCGGCCTGCGCTGACCGGCGCGCCGGTGGGCGCGCGCCGGTGACGCGGGCCGGTTGCGCGGGCCGGGGTCAGCCGTTGTCCGCGGTGTCCACGGTGGACACCGCGGACACTTCCAGGACGCAGTGCCGCAGCTCGTAACTCCCGATGGCCTCCTGGTAGCCGATCGTCGGCGGGCTCGCCATCCGCACTCCGGGCAGGGCGAACAGACGACTGAGGAAGACATCCGTCTCCAGGAGGGCGATATGCAGCCCCGGGCACTTGTGCGGGCCGTCGCCGAAGGCCAGCCCCGGCGCACCGGCGTCCTTCATGGCGCGTCCCGGGCGCAGGCACCGCGGTCGTGCCCCGACGGTCCTTTCGTCGATGTTGGTGTGATCGACCAGGATGTCGATCCGGTCGCCGGCCGGGACGGTCAGCATCCCGCCGTCGGCGCCGGGCAGGTCGAGTGGTTCGGTGGTGCGTCGGCTGAGGCGGCCCACGACCGGTTCGAGCCGCAGGATCTCCCCGAGCACCGCGAGCCTGCCCGGCTCGTCCGCCGCCCGGTAGTGCGCCAGCAGACCGGCGTCGGAGAAGAGGTGCCAGGCCGCCGCGCCGATGAACTCGCGGGTGGTGACCATGCCCGCCGCGGCGAAGGTGAGGCACTCGCCGAGGATCTCCGCGTTCGAGCAGCCGTCGTCGATGAGGTGGGAGATGAGATCGTCCCGCCGGGCGCGGCGGCGGGCCCGTACCGCCGGGCGCACATCGCCGACGTACACCCGCAGCCAATTGGTGTTCTGCCGCAGTGCCCAGTAGATGCCGCGCGGACTCGTCAGTCCCGGGGTGCCGAACCGTTCCGGGAAGAAGCGCTCCAGCCGTTCCTCGATACCGGGCCTGCTGTCCGTCAGGCCGATGACCGCGCAGGCCACCTCGATCGCGATATCGAAGCCGAGATCGGAGAGCCGCGCCCGCCCGTCGGCCCGGAGCCGGTCGATCCGGGCCTCGGCGACCCGGACCATGACTTCGCGGTAGTGCTCGTCGACGCGGCGCGGGGTGAAGAACCGCGCGGTCTGACGGCGGTGTTCGCGATGTTCGGGGCCGTTCCGGTAGAGGACCGGCCGCCGGACGCGCTTCGGCAGCTTCGACACCGTTTCGACCCCGAGCCCGGCCTGCACCGTCGACGTACTGCGCAGCACGGCACGCGCCTCGCCGAACCCGCGCACCTCCCACACCCCGTCAGCGCCCCGTACGACGGGACACTCCGCCGCCGCCGTGTCGCGCTCGATCCTGCGGAACCCGAATCCCCGGTCCGCCCCGGTCCCGGCCTCGGCCTCGTCGGGGAACCCACCGGACTCACCACCCATCGGCGCCACCTCCCCCCTTCCTTCTGCCCGAAGTCCACGCCGGGCATCCACCCACCCGGCCGCGCCCACACCCACGGACTCCGTCCTCCGTCGGCGCGTCGGGGGCGGCCGCGGTCCGCCTCCGGTCAGCCCGACGTGCCGGCGAGTGCGCCGGGCTCGTACGAGCCCCCCGGGTTGTGCACGATCACGTTCATACGGGTCGCCGCGTTGATCAGGGACACCAGACAGACCAGCGCGCCGACCTGGTCGTCGTCGTAGTGCTCGCGTACCTCGGCCCAGGTCTCGTCGGACACTCCGTGGTCACCGAGCCGGGTGCCCTCCTCGGCGAGCGCCAGCGCGGCCCGTTCGGCCCCGGTGAACACGGTGCTGTGCCGCCAGGCGGCGACCAAGTCGACCCGGAGCGCGGTCTCACCGGCGGCCGCGGCCTCCTTGGTGTGGACGTCGACGCAGAAGCCGCAGCCGTTGATCTGGCCGACCCGCAGCGCCACCAGTTCCCGCAAGGTCTTCGGCAGTGTCGACCCTTCCAGGACCAACGAGGTGTTGTAGAAGCGCCTGGCGACCTTCGCGGCGGTGGGGCTGTCGAACAGGCTGAAACGAGATTCCATGACGTCGTCCTCACTCGTGGTGTCTGCCGGCATCGGCACCGGACGACCACAAGACGCCGGCCGCCCGATCCCCGTGACGACGCGGAGGTGTGGCGTCCGTCACCGTTCGCGGGTGTCACAAAGCGGCGGCGGCCGGCGTCTGGTGCACATACGGCAGTCGAGAGTCAACGGACAGGAGACGGCGATGGACGACCGGACCACGAGCGACGGGGCGAGGGACATATCCGGGCCGGTCGGTCGTGGCGACGGCATGGACAGCGTCACCCGGCCGTTCGTCGCCCACCGCAATCTGCTGTTCACCGTCGCCTACGAGATGCTCGGCTCGGCCGCCGACGCCGAGGACGTCCTCCAGGAGACCTGGCTGCGATGGGCGGCCGTGGATCCCGGCACCGTGCGGGATCAGCGCGCGTACCTGGTCCGGATCACCACCCGGCAGGCGCTGAGCCATCTGCGCACACTCGGTCGGCGCAAGGAGTCCTACGTCGGTCCCTGGCTGCCCGAGCCTCTGCTGACCACGCCCGACGTGGCCGAGGACGTCGAGCTGGCCGACAGTGTCTCGATGGCGATGCTGCTGGTGCTGGAGACCCTCGCGCCGACCGAGCGGGCGGTGTTCGTGCTGCGCGAGGTGTTCGACCTCGGATACGACGAGATCGCCGCGGCCGTCGGCAAGAGCCGGGCCACGGTACGCCAGATCGCCCACCGCGCACGGGCCCATGTCGCCGCGCGCCGACCACGGGGGACCCCGTCGGCAGCCGAGACGCGCAGCGCCGTCGAGGCGTTCCGGCAGGCGGTCGAAACGGGCGACCTGCAACGCCTGCTCGGACTTCTCGCCCCGGACGTCGTCCTGCTGACCGACGGCGGCGGAGTCGTGCGGGCCGCACTGGCGCCCGTCGTCGGGGCCGACCGAGTGGCCCGGGTGCTGGGCGGGATCGCCGGCGTGATGTCACTGCGTCCGGCGCAGATCAACGGTGACCCGGCGCTGATCGTCCGGCTGGGCGGCGAGATCGACACCGTCATGGCGATGCGTATCGACGACGGCCTCGTCACCGGGCTCTACGCCGTGCGCAATCCCGAGAAGTTCTCGCATCTGGAGCGGGAGACCACCCTGCGCCGCTGAAGCCCGAAGAAGACCCGTCCCAACCGGGCCCGGGGCGGGTCAGCGGGTGCGTTCGTAGTGGCGGCGCGCCTTCTCGCGGTTGCCGCAGACGGCCATCGAGCACCAGCGGGCGCGGTTGGCGCGGCTGCGGTCGAGGAGGAACAGCCGGCACGCGGTGTTGGCGCAGGGGCGCAGCCGGCCGGGCATCCGTTCCTCGGTGGCGGCCCAGGCGAGGACCGTCTCGACGGCCAGCCGGGCGTGCGGCGGAGTCCCGAGGGTCCACCGGATGCCGTCCGAGGTGATCTCCGGGGTCCGGTGGACCCCTTCGAGTAGCGGGCCCAGCACGGCGGGCGGCCTTTCTCCGCACACGACGTCCCGCAGGAGGTCCCGCGCCGCGCGCAGGAGCGCCAGTTCCGCGAGGCTGCCGTCGCCGCCGTGCTCCCGCGCCCAGCGCCTGCCGTCGGCCGGGTCGCCGAGTGCGTCCCGTTCCTCGCCGTCGACGAGTGGCCTGCTGTTGAGCAGGTCCAGCAGCGCGTCCACAGACCACCCCTCTCTCTAACCGGATGAAGTCACTTGACAGGTTAGCGCCTCCTGCGCTTAGCATGGCGGAGGACTAACCGTATTGAACGTTCAAAGGGGTTAGATATGAGCTCGGTGCACTACCGGACCGCCACCGTCGACGGCCACCGGATCTTCTACCGCGAGGCCGGCCCCGCCGACGCTCCCGCGATCGTCCTGCTGCACGGCTATCCGACCAGCTCGTTCATGTTCCGCGAACTCATCCCGCTGCTCGCCGACAGGTACCACGTCATCGCGCCGGACCACCTCGGCTTCGGCCACTCCGACGCCCCCCTCGCGACCGAGTTCGACTACACCTTCGACGCCCTCGCCGACCTCACCTCCGGACTCCTCGACCAGCTGGGCCTGGACCGCTACGCCCTCTACGTCCAGGACTACGGCGCCCCCATCGGGTGGCGCCTCGCCCTCAAGCACCCCGAACGGATCTCCGCCGTCGTCACCCAGAACGGCAACGGCTACGAGGAAGGCTTCGTCGAGTCGTTCTGGAACGGCCTGTGGGCCTACGGGGCGAACCCCGGCCCCGACACCGAACCCGCCGTCCGCACCGCGCTGAGCCACGACGCCATCCGCTGGCAGTACCTCCACGGCGTACCCGACCCGAGCCTGGTCAGCCCGGACACCTGGGAGCACGACGTCGCCCTCGTCTCCCGCGAGGGCAACGACGAGATCCAGCTCGCGCTGTTCCGCGACTACCGGAACAACCGCCCGCTCTACCCGCTGCTGCACGAATTCCTGCGCACCAGCAAGGTCCCGGTGCTCGCCGTGTGGGGTCGCAACGACGAGATCTTCGGCCCGGAAGGCGCCCGCGCCTTCGCCCGTGACGCCGAGGACGCGGAGGTACACCTGATCAACGGCGGCCACTTCCTCCTGGAGAGCCACCTGGACGTCGTCGCCGGCTACCTCCGCGGCTTCCTCGGACGAGTTCTGGACGATCATCGAGACGGCGCGCGGCGGTGGACAAGCCCTTCGGCGGGGCGTTGACGGA
Organism: Streptomyces sp. NPDC059248; assembly: GCF_042753905.1. NCBI lineage: Bacteria > Bacillati > Actinomycetota > Actinomycetes > Kitasatosporales > Streptomycetaceae > Streptomyces > Streptomyces sp. NPDC059248. The sequence goes on from NZ_JBHYZV010000014.1 coordinate 30,981, forward strand.
CGTCCCGGCCGAACTGCCGCCGGAGCGCTTTCTCGATGATCACCGGCACATAAGGGCGTCGCCCGTCCGGGCGACCTCGTCCTCCTCGCCGCCCGAGGGGCTCCTCTCCCCCCACGACCCGCGCCCTGCCGCCCGACAGCGCGTCGCACGGGCGAGGGGCACCACCGGGTAAGGCGGGCCTGGTATGGGTCCAAGTGTTCGCGTCCGGGAACCCGAGCCCGACGGCGCACCCTGACATATCATCAGGAAAGTCGGCGTCAGGTCGGCGGGAGTTCCGCCGGAACCGGCCCGGGACCGCCGCGGACCGTCACGATCACTCATTGGACATACAAGCCCTGACCTGCAAGAACACAACGCATAGGCCCGCCTGCCCAGCTGCCGAGGAGATACCGTTGAGGATGTTGATCAACGTTCCCGAGACCGTCGTCGCCGACGCCCTGCGCGGGATGGCCGCCGCTCATCCCGAACTGACCGTGGATGTGGAGAACCGGGTGATCGTCCGGCGGGACGCGCCGGTGGCCGGGAAGGTGGGGCTGGTGTCCGGGGGCGGGTCCGGGCACGAGCCGCTGCACGGCGGGTTCGTGGGGCCGGGGATGCTCTCCGCCGCTTGCCCCGGCGAGGTATTCACGAGCCCGGTTCCGGACCAGATGGTCCGGGCCGCCGTCGCCGTGGACAGTGGGGAGGGGGTGCTGTTCGTGGTCAAGAACTACACGGGGGACGTCCTCAACTTCGAGATGGCCGCCGAGCTGGCCGAGGACGAGGGCGTACGGCTGGCGAGAGTACTGGTCGACGACGATGTGGCGGTGACGGACAGTCTCTATACGGCGGGGCGGCGGGGTACGGGGGCGACGCTCTTCGTGGAGAAGATCGCGGGGGCCGCCGCCGAGGAGGGTGCTCCGTTGGAGCGGGTGGCGGAGATCGCCCGGCGGGTGAACGAGGTGTCGCGCAGTTTCGGGGTGGCCCTCAGCTCCGTGACCACTCCCGCGAAGGGCAGCCCCACCTTCGAGCTGCCGTCCGGGGAGCTGGAGCTGGGGATCGGGATCCACGGCGAGCCGGGGCGGGAGCGGCGGGCGATGATGACGTCCGGGGAGATCGCCGACTTCGTGGTGGACGCCCTCGTGACGGACCGGCGGCCGACCGGTCCGGTGCTGTTGCTGGTCAACGGCATGGGCGCGACTCCGCTGCTGGAGCTGTACGGCTTCAACGCGGAGGTGCACCGGGCGCTCAAGGAGCGGGGGGTGTCCGTGGCCCGTACCCTCGTCGGAAACTATGTGACGTCCCTGGACATGGCGGGCTGCTCGGTGACGCTGTGCCAGGCCGACGAGGAACTGGTACGGCTCTGGGACGCGCCCGTGCGGACCCCGGCGCTGCGCTGGGGCGGCTGAGGCGAGCCCCCGGGCCGTACCGCCGCCCGAGACCGACTTCGTACGTACGAACGAACGACCATCGCACCCGGGAGGGCCTGTGCTCGACGCCGAATTCTTCCGCCGCTGGCTCACCGACGCCGCAGGCCTGGTCGACCGGGAGGCCGGGCGGCTCACGGAGCTGGACTCGGCGATCGGGGACGCCGATCACGGGGCGAATCTCCAGCGGGGGTTCGCGGCGGTGACACAGGTACTGGCGGACGAGGCCCCGGCGACGCCGGGCGCCGTCCTGGTCACCGCCGGGAAGGCGCTGATCTCGAAGGTCGGGGGCGCGTCCGGGCCGCTGTACGGCACCCTGCTGCGGCGTACGGGCAAGGCCCTGGGCGACGCGGCCGAGGTCACGCCCGGCGAGTTCGCGGCGGCGCTGGGCGCCGGGGTCGCGGCGGTGGCGGCGCTCGGCGGGGCGAAGGCCGGGGACAAGACCATGCTGGACGCGCTGGAACCGGCCGTCGCCGCACTCGGGGACTCGACCGACACCTTCGCGGCGGCCCGGGACGCCGCCGAGCGGGGCGCGCTGGACACCGTACCGCTGCTCGCCCGCAAGGGCCGGGCCAGCTATCTGGGGGAACGGAGCATCGGGCACGAGGACCCGGGCGCCGCGTCGTCCGCGCTGCTGCTGGCCGCGCTCGCCGGGGCGGTGCGGCGGTGACCGCGGCACCGGGGACCGGGGCGACGGGCCCTGTCGGGATCGTGCTCGTCTCGCACAGCGGGCCGGTCGCCCGGGCGTCGGCCGAACTGGCGGTGGCGCTGGCGGGCGCGGGCCCGGACGCGCCGGTCGCGGCGGCGGGCGGCACCCCCGACGGCGGGCTCGGGACGAGTTCCGAGCTGATCGCCGAGGCGGCGGCGGCGGTGGACCGGGGCGCGGGCGTCGCCGTCCTGGTGGATCTGGGCAGCGCAGTCCTGACGGTGAAGGCGATGCTCGCCGAGGGCGACGAACTGCCACCGGACACCCGACTGGTCGACGCGCCGTTCCTGGAGGGCGCGATCGCCGCCGTGGTGACGGCGGCGGCCGGGGGCGATCTGGCCTCGGTGGAGGCGGCCGCCGGGGAGGCGTACGGCTACCGCAAGGCGTAGCCGGTCGTCGGAGGCGGGCGGCCGGTTCCGTCGTCGCACCGGCGACGGGGTGACGGGGCGACGGGGTGACGGGCCCGACCGTTCGGCGGCGCAACGGTGGCGAGGGCCCCCGCGGGCTCCTAGCGTCGGTCGCGATGGGGTGTTCGCCCCCTCGTTCCCGTCGGAAGACTTGACCATGCGTGCCATACGACTCGCGTCGCTCACCGCCCTCGTCACCGCCGCCGGAATCGTGGTCGCGTTCCCGGCCGTCGCCGTCGCTCCGCCCGCGCCGGACGCCGTCACCTCGTTCGGGTTCACCGTCACCCCGGAGAGCGTCGAGCCCGGTGGCACGGTGACCCTGCGGGCGACCGAGTGTCAGGCGCCGTCCGTGACCGCGTCGTCGGACGCCTTCGCACCGGTCACCCTGACGGAGAGTCTGCCCGCCACCGCGAAGGTCGACCCGGACGCCCGGCCCGGTGCCGCGTACGACGTCACCTTCGACTGCCAGGGCGAACGGGGCACGGCGCGGCTCCTGATCGACGCGAAGGCCGCGGGTGCCGCGGCCGGGGACACCAGGGCCGGGGACACCAGGGCCGCCGACCCGGTCGAGGATCCGCTCGCCGACCCGTTGGACGAACCGCTGGACGAACCGCTGGACGTCCCTTCGGCGCAGGACACCGAGGCCCACGACACGGCCGGTACCGGTACCGAGGCCCACGACACGACCGGCACCGCCGCCGACCGCTCGGATCCGGCGCTCAAGCCGGACGGCGGGGTGCGCGCCGGCGCGGGCGGCAGTCTGCCGGAGTCCGGCACCGAACGGATCGCCGCCGGTTCCGCCCTGGTCGCGGGTGCCGCCGCGGGCGGGATCGTCCTCTTCGCGGTACGCCGCCGGCGCGCCGCGACCCGCGGCTGAGGCGCCGTACAGCATCGTGTCCGCCGTCCCGCCGCCCGCTCCCCCGCCGGTCCATCGCCCTCCCCGCCACGGATCGTGGTGCGCGCTGCTGTGCGTCCTGCTGCTGGGGGTGTTCCTGGTGCGGACGGGAGCGGGGGCGAGCAGTCCGGGTCCTGGCCGCACGGCGGCCGACGGTCCGCCGCGTCCCGCGCCGTCCGCGGCTCCGGTCCGGGCCGCCGCCGATGTCCCCCCGGTGGCACCCGACCCGCTGCCCCACTCCCCGCCCCGCCGCGTCGTCGCCCCGACCACGCGCGTGGACGCCCCCGTACGGAGCGTCGGACTGGACCGGGACGGTGCCATCGCGCCTCCTCCCCCGGACGACGCCGATCCGGCGGGCTGGTGGCGGGGATCGGTGTCGCCGGGCGAACGCGGTACGTCCGTCCTGGTCGGCCATGTCGATACGGCACGGGGTCCGGCGGTCTTCTACTCGCTCGGCGCCCTCGGGCCGGGTGACCGGGTGGAGGTGGTCCGCGAGGACGGCCGTACCGCCGTGTTCACCGTGTACGGGACCGAGTCGCTGCCCCGCGACGGCTTTCCCGCCGAACGGGTGTACGCGGACGCCCCGGTGCCCGAGCTGCGGCTGATCACCTGCGGGGGCCGCTGGTCGGCGGAGACCGGCTACGAGGAGAACGTGGTGGTCTTCGCCCGGCTGACCGCCGACCGCTGACCACCGACGGCCGACGCTTGACCGCCGACGGCCGACCGCCGACCGCCGACGTTCAGATCAGGCCGACCGCGTCGGGGATCTCCAGTCCGGCTCCCTCCCGGTACGCCCGCCGCCACCCGCAGTCGCCCAGGGCCGCCAGGGCCGCGTCACCGGCCGCGCGGCGCGTCCGGTCCTCGTCGTGGAAGGGCTGGAACCCCGCGCCCCCGCCGTCCGGGTGCCGTCCCGACGCGTCGTAGACGGCGAGCAGCCGGGCCGCGTCGGCCGCGTCTCCCAGATGCGCCATCGCCCACGCCGCGCAGAGGAACTGGTCCACCGTCTGCCGGGTGGCGAAGTGGCCGAGGCCATCGAAGCGCCGGATCGCGCCCCGGACCCGGGCGCGGGCGCGGCCGTACTCCCCGTCCAGGCAGTCGAGCCAGGCGCGCATCCCCGCGATCACGCCCCGGAACAGCCCGGACGCCTCGGTACTCAGCTCCCGGTCCATCGCGTCGAGTTCGGCGCGGGCGAGGCCGGTGCGCCCGGTGCCGCCGTAGTGGCGGGCGAGCAGCATATGGGGCACACCGAGGTAGTCGGCTTCTCCGGCGCCCCGGCCGGACTCCCGGGCGGCGCGCAGCAGTTCCCGTTCGGCGGCCTCGCGCTCGGCGTCGTCGGTGGCCGTGCGCAGCCGCAGGAAGACGAGCCGCGCCTGGTAGACGGCGGTCTGGGTGGGCGAGCCGTTCAGGGCGAAGACGCGCAGGGCCTCGGTGTAGTCGACGGCCGCCTCCTCGTACCGTCCGTACCACTCGTGGTGCTCGCCGCGGGCCGCGTACGACTCGGCGATCCCCCAGTCGTCCCCGGTCGACTCGAACAGCGCGAGGGCCAGGTCCGCGTCCCCGCCGGGACGCGGGGCCAGGGGGGAGGCGGTGGGTCCCGGCGTCCTGGGGTCGTGTCCCCGCAGCCGGGCCCGGGTCAGCAGGACGAAGGCCAGGTCCCAGTCGTCCACCACGCCCCGGGCGTGGTGCTCCTCGCACTCGCCGACGATCGCGTCGGCGGTCTCGTCGAGCCCGGGGTAGCCGCCGGTGATCAGCCGGCAGAAGTACCACATGGCGGCGGGCTGGCGGGACAGCTGCGGCAGTCCCGGCCGGTAGGCGGCGACGATCCTCCGGAGCCGGTCGGCGGCCTCGGGCCGGTTCACCGCCATACCGTCCGCGCCTCCGGCGGCGAGCGCCGTGAGGTGGACACCGCGCCGGGCCTCCCACCGGACGGGGTCGGACCAGGGCGGCGGGGTGGCGGTGCAGCGCGCGGGCATCGGCTCCGCGGGCCGTACGGGGTCCGCGAAGGGATCGGGGCCGAGCCCGGCGACGGCCGCGGCCCAGACCCGGGCGTCGCCGGCGTGGGACCGCAACTGCCAGTACCAGCCGAGGGCGAGGACGAGGCAGAGGCCCTCCTGCTCCTCTCGGTGGTCGACGGCGGTACGCAGCGCCGCCCGGAAGTTGCCCAGTTCGGTGTCGAACCGCGCGAGCCCGGCCGCGCCTTCGCCGCCCCGCAGACCGGGTTCGCCGACGCGGGCGAGTTCGCGGTAGGCGCGCAGATGGCGGCGTTCGGTCGCACCGCGCTCACCGGCGGCGTCGAGGCGTTCGGCGGCGTACTCGGCGACGGTCTCCAGCAGGCGGTACCGCATACCCGCGCCGTCCTGGTCCCCGGGCGCCGCCACGACCAGGGACTTGTCGACCAGGGCAGCGAGGGCCGCGAGCACATCGGGGCCGCCGGTGCCACCGGTACCGGTCGCGTCCCGTCCGCAGACGGCCTCGGCCTCGGGCAGGTCGCAGCCGCCGGCGAAGACGGAGAGACGGCGCAGGACGGTGCGTTCGGCGTGGTCGAGGAGGTCCCAGGACCAGTCGACGACGGCGCGCAGGGTCTGCTGTCTGGGCAGTACGGTACGGGCTCCGCCGGTCAGCAGCCGGAACCGGTCGTCGAGCCGGTCCGCGATCTGGCGCGGGGTCAGCATCCGCAGCCGGGCCGCCGCCAGCTCGATCGCCAGCGGCAACCCGTCGAGACGCCGGCAGATCTCCGCACACGCCTCCCCGTCCACCCCCGGAACGAACCCCGGCACCGCCGCCGCACCCCGCTCCCCCAGCAACCGCAGCGCCGCCCCCGGCGCCAGCGGACCCACCGGCCGCACCACCTCCCCCGGCACCCCCAACGGCTCCCTACTCGTCGCCAGCACCGACACCCCCGCACACCCCTCCAGCACCCGCTCCACCACCACAGCCGCCGCCCCCACCACATGCTCACAGTTGTCGAGGACGAGGAGGAGCCTGCGCTGCCTGAGGTGGTCGACGAGCCGGGTGAGCCGGGCGGCGGGCGGGGCGGAGGGATGCGGCGGTATCGCCGGCTCGCGGACGCCGAGCGCCGTGAGGACGGCGTCGGCCACGGCGGCCTCGTCACGGACCGGGGCGAGTTCGGCGAGCCATACGCCGTCCGGGTAGTCGGTGGGGTCCGTGCCGTCGGCGGCCTCGACGGCGAGACGTGTCTTGCCCGCGCCGCCGGGGCCGGTGAGGGTCACCAGCCGCCGGGCGGCCAGGGCCGCCGCCACGTCGCCGAGGTCGTCGCCGCGGCCGACGAAGGAGGTGAGCCGGGCGGGGATGTTGCCCCGCGCGGGCGGGCGGTGCGCTGCGGCCGGGGCGTCGCCTCGGGTGGTACGGGGCGCGGAGCCACCGGTCAGGAGGGCGGCGTGCAGGGCGCGCAGTTCCGGTCCCGGGCCGGTGCCGAGCCGGTCGGCGAGCCGGACCCGTACCTCCTCGTACGCGGCGAGCGCCTCGGCTTCGCGGCCGGTCTCGGCGAGGGCTCGGATACGCAGCGCGTGCGCGGGTTCGTCGAGGGGCGCCGCGGCGGTGAGCGCGGCCAGATCGGGGAGGACCGCGGCGGCGCGGCCGAGTGCGACGGCGGCGGTCGCGGCGCCGAGCCGGGCCTCGGTACGGCGGCGGGAGGCGCGGACGGCGAGGGGGTAGGTCGCCCCGTCCGGGAGGTCGGCCAGCGGCGGGCCCTGCCAGAGGGCGAGGGCCTCGTCGAGGAGTCGGGCGGCGTCGGCCGGGCGGGCGCCCTCCAGGGCGGCGAGGCCCTCGGCGGTGAGGCGTTCGAACCGGAACACGTCGACGGCGTCGCGCTCGACGGCCAGCCGGTATCCGCCGGGGGCGAGTTCGACGGCATCCCGTCCCAGCACCCGTCGCAGGCGTCCCACCAGGGCCTGCAGGGCGGCGAGCCCGCCGCCGTCGCCGTCGGGTGTCCGGCCGCCCTCACCCCGTACCCGCTCCGCCAGCTCCCCGGGCGCCACGGCCCGGCCGCCCGCGGCGGCGAGCGCGGTCAGCAGGGCCCGCAGCCGGGGCCCGCCGAGCACCGCTTCGGTGCCGTCGCCGAGGACCGCGCGGGCGGGGCCGAGTACGTGGTAGCGGAGCATCACCGGCCCATTCTGCCCGCCGCGGGACGCCGCGGGCTCCGGGGCCGCGCGGCCGTTCGTCGGGCGCCGCCCGCGGACGGCCCGGGGCTGCGGCCGGTCCGCCGGGGACAGGGCGTCCTGAGCACCGTGCCGGGCCCGGCAGGGCGTCGGACCCGGGCGATGGGGCGGTTCGGGCCGGCCGGGAGTCCCCCCGTGATCGGGTGGCCCGGGCGCGCCTCGCCGTACTCCCGCACGATGCTCATGACCCGGCCGGGCGGACGACGTTCCCCGCGTGGCCACGGTCGGCGGCCCGGTGAAGGAGCCCGAGCGGATCGGCACCCCGGGTGGTGCTGTTCGCACCCGGGGCCTGGTGCGGGATCCGGCTGGATCAGGGTGTCGGAGGGTCCCCGGGGCCGCCGGGCCGGGATACCCCCGGGCCGGTACCGGCCCGGGGTGGGCGGCGATGTCGGACCCGTGGGGGAGACTGGTCCCATGGTCGCTCGTCGTCGCTCGTGTCCCGTCTGCCGTCGTGAGATCGCCGTCGTCGCGGGCCGGTTCGCCCGGCACGACCCGGCCGCGTCCCGTACCGGCGCCGAGCTGGTGTCGTGCCCCGGGTCGCGGCTGGTCGCGCCGTACGAGTCGGCGCTTCAGCCGTCGCTCGACGGGGTGGCGGTGCCGGTGTTCCCGGGCCAGCTCCCGCTGTTCTGACCCGCTGCTCTCACCCGCTGTTCAGACCCGCTGTTCAGACCCGTGGAGGGGCGCTGTCCGGGGCCGTTGTCAGTGGCGGGTCCTAGCGTGGGGGCACCCCAGTGAAGGAGCAGAGTCATGGCATCTCCCGTTCCCACCGGCCGGTTGCTGACGGACGGCGACGGCGGCACGGCGCTCGTGCTGGCCCGGACCCTCGCCGCCGCGCCGGACGAGGTCTGGGCACATCTGACGGAATCCGCGCGTACGGCGCTCTGGTACGGGCCGTGGCGGGGCGAGCCGGGCCCCGGGGCAGTGGTGGAGGTGCGGACGGCCTTCGAGGAGGGGGACGGCTGGAGTCCCTTCACCATCGAGGTGTGCGAGCCGCCGCGGCGGCTGCTGGTGACGGCGGGGACGGACGCCGCGGCGTGGCGGCTGGAGGCGTCGCTTTCGTCGGGGGGCGGGCGGACCGCGGTGGAGCTGCGCCACCATCTGCCCGGGGGGCCGGTGACGGGCCTCGGTGAGATCGGCCCCGGCTGGGAGTACTACCTGGACATGTTCACGGCCTCGTTCGCCGGTGTGCCGCTGCCCGTCTTCGCGACGTACTACCCGGCCCTGCGGGGGTACTACGAGGAGCTGGCGCGCTCCGGCGGCTGAGAACCGGACCGGCGGCATCCCGTTTCCATGGTCACGATGACCTGGTGGCTTTCCCGCCGGGATACGCGACAGCACGCCCTCCCACCCGGTAGATTGGTCTACACCATTGCGCAGACCGACTGCCACCCAGCGTGCGCACACACAGACAGGGACTTCCGTGGAAGTTGTCATCGTTCCGGATGCCGCCGCCGGCGGCGAACTCATCGCCGAAGCCATGGCCGCCCTGCTGCGGCGCAAGCCCGAGGCCCTGCTGGGCGTCGCCACCGGTTCCACGCCGCTGCCCGTCTACCAGGCGCTGTCCGCCAAGGTCCGGGCGGGCGAGGTGGAGGTGTCCGGGGCCCGGATATGTCAGCTGGACGAGTACGTCGGCCTTCCGGCGGGGCACCCCGAGTCCTACCGTTCGGTGGTGCTGCGGGAGGTCGTGGAGCCGCTGGGGCTGCCCGAGGCGTCCTTCATGGGCCCCGACGGTGCCGCCGACGACGTGGCCGCCGCCTGTGCCGCCTACGACCTGGCGCTGACCGAGGCGGGCGGGGTGGACCTCCAGCTCCTCGGTATCGGCACCGACGGTCACATCGGCTTCAACGAGCCCTGCTCGTCGCTGGCGTCCCGGACCCGGATCAAGACGCTCACCGAGCAGACCCGCAAGGACAACGCGCGCTTCTTCGACCACATCGACGAGGTGCCCCACCATGTGATCACCCAGGGCATCGGCACCATCCTCGACGCCCGCCACCTCGTGCTCCTGGCGACCGGCGAGGCCAAGGCCGACGCCGTGGCCCTCGCCGTCGAGGGGCCGCTGTCGGCCCTGGTGCCGGCCTCGGCGCTCCAGCTCCACCCGCATGCCACGATCGTGGCCGACGAGGCGGCGGCGTCCCGCCTCAAGCTGGGCGACTACTTCCGTGCCACCTACGCGGCCAAGCCCGCGTGGCAGGGGATCTGATCCACCCCGTCGGGGCCGGTTGCGGCCACCGACCGGTTCCCGTCGGTCCGCCGCGGGAACCGGTCGGCTTCGGCGCGTAACCGACTTGACGTACCGGTGGGCCGCCGGGTGTATCGATTTCGTCCCGGCCAAAACAAATCCAGCGTTCAACGGCCCTTCTCGGCCCGAGGGTTGATACGGTGCGCTGGCCCGGCGCCGCCCGCGCGCGCCGGGCGGCGTACGACGTGCGGCCCCGGGGGGAACCACATGGACGACGACAACGCCGGGCCCGGCGACCGGTCCGGAACACCCGAGGTACCGCCCGGCCCACCAGGCCCGCCCGGCCGGGGCACGACCGTCGCGACCGGCGGCGAGGGCGATATCGCCGCGGTCCGGACGAGTCTGGAGCGCGTCAGGCGCCGGGCCGGACATGTGATCCGGTACTTCTACGCGCATTTGTTCAGCCGCCATCCCCATCTGCGCGCCCTGTTCCCCGAGGTGATGGACGATCAGTACGAGCGGATGTTCTCCGCCCTCGTCCATGTCGTGGACCATCTGTCGCATCCCGGTCTGCCCGCCCGGCTGGAGCGGCTCGGCCGCGACCACCGCAGGTTCGGGGTCGCCGACGCCGACTATCCGGCGGTGGGGGCGAGTCTCGTCGCCGCCCTGCGGCACCACTCCCAGGCCACCTGGGACCCGCGGACCGAGGCCGCCTGGCTGCGGACGTACGAGGGGATCGCCCTGCACATGGCGGCCGGGGCGCGCCGCTCCGCCGCCGCCCGGGAGCCCGCGTACTGGGAGGCGACGGTCCTCACCCACCGGCTGCACGGCGATCACACGGCCGTGATCCGGGCCGCCGTCCGGACCCCGTACCCCTGGCTGCCGGGGCAGTACGCGACCGTCGAGCACCAGGATCTGCCCGGGGTGTGGCGGCCCTACTCGCTGGCGGGTGTGGCCCGGCCGACCCCCGCGGGCGCCGCCGAGCGGGAGCGCGTCCTCGAGTTCCATATCGGCCGGGTCCCGGGCGGGCGGCTCAGCCGGGTGCTGTGCGACGCGACCCGGCCGGGGCACCGCCTGCGGCTGGGCCCGGCGTCGGGTTCGGCGCTCGCCCCGCCGCCGGGCACCCCCACCGTCACCCTGATCGCCGCCGGGACGGGCTGGGCGCCCGTCAAGCCGGTCCTCGCCGAGCTGCTGCGGCGCCGTCCGGCGCCGCGCGTCCGGGTGGACGCGGTCGCCAGCGGCGAGGCCCACTTCTACGACGGGGCGTTCCTCGACGGGCTGCTGCGCGACCGGCCGTGGCTGAGCGCGTACTGGTGGTACGAGGAGCGGGGCGAGGGACTGATCCGGGCCGCCGAACGGCTCCACGAGCATCTGCGGGCCCGCCGGGACTGGCCGGGTGAGAGCGTCTACCTCTGCGGGCCCGCGGGGTTCGTCCAGGAGACGGCCGATCTGCTCTTCGCCTGCGGGCTGCCGCAGGGGTCCCTGATCCGCGACCCCCAGCCGTTACCGGCCGGGCGGCGGGGCCATGTCTCGCACGCGGAGGCCTGCCTCGACGCGCCGTCGGTGCGATGGATCGACCCGGACGCCCGGCTCCGGCCGTTCACGGCCGCCGACGGGGCGGCTCCCGATGACGGGCCCGCGCGCCAGGACCCCGCTCCCTCGCCGGCGCGGGCCGCCGCGCCCGCTCCGTCCCCCGGCGCGCTCCCCGCTCCCGCCCCCGGCGCGCCGCCCGGCCGGACCGGGGTCAGGGGCGGCCGTACCAGACCGTGGTGACCTCGCAGAATTCGCGGATGCCCTGGCCGGACAGCTCACGGCCGTAGCCGGAGCGCTTGACTCCGCCGAAGGGGAAGGCCGGATGGGAGGCCGTCATCCCGTTGAAGAACACCCCACCGGCCTCGATCCCCCGGACGCAGCGGGCCATCTCCCGCTCGTCGCGGCTCCAGACGTTGGAGCTGAGCCCGAACGGCGTGTCGTTGGCGAGGGCGATCGCCTCGTCCAGATCGGCCGCCCGGTAGACGGTGGCGACCGGCCCGAAGGTCTCCTCGCGGTGGATCCGCATCGCCGGGCCGACGCCGGTGAGCACGGTCGGTTCGTAGAACCAGCCGCGGTCGGCTCCCGGCGGGCGGGCCCCGCCGCACAGGGCCCGGGCGCCGAGGGCCAGGGCGTCGGCGACGAGCTCCTCCAGATCGGCCCGGCCCCGTTCGGTGGCGACCGGCCCGACGTCGGTCGTCTCCGCCATGGGGTCGCCGACGACAAGACCGCGCATCCCGTCGGCGAACCGTTCGCAGAACGCGTCGTGGACGGCGGCGTGGACGATGAACCGCTTGGCCGCGATGCACGACTGGCCGTTGTTCTGCACCCGGGCGGTGACGGCGGTCTCCACGGCCCGGGTGAGGTCCGCGGACGGCAGGACCAGGAAGGGATCGCTGCCGCCCAGTTCCAGGACGGTCTTCTTCACCTCGTCGCCCGCGACGGCGGCGACGGCCCGCCCGGCCGGTTCACTGCCGGTGAGGGTGGCGGCGGCCACCCGGGGGTCGCGCAGCACGCCCTCGACGGCGTCCGATCCGATCAGCAGGGTCTGGAAGCAGCCCGCGGGCCAGCCGGCGCGCCGGAACAGCTCCTCCAGGTACAGGGCCGTCCGGGGCACGTTGGATGCGTGTTTGAGCAGGGCCGTGTTGCCCGCCATCAGGGCCGGCGCGGCGAACCGTACGACCTGCCACAGGGGGAAGTTCCACGGCATCACCGCGAGGACGGTTCCCACCGGCCGGTACCGGACGACGACGCGCGCCGCGCCGGAGTCGGCGACGTCGGTCGGGTCCGGGTGCTCGTCGGCGAGGAGTCCCTCGGCCCGGGCCGCGTACCACCGCATGGTCCGCGCGCACTTCGCCGCCTCGGCCCTCGCCTGGGTCAGCGGCTTGCCCATCTCGGTGGTCATGGTGCGGGCGATGTGCTCGGCGTCCTCCTCCAGGAGTCCGGCGGTACGCAGCATCAGCCGGGCCCGGTCGGCGAAGCCGGTGGAGCGCTGGCCGACGAACGCCTCGTGGGCAAGGGCGAGCCGCTCCTCGATCTCCCCGGGCCCCATCGGCTCGAAGGTGCCGAGCGTCTCCCCGGTGGCGGGGTTCACCGTGGCGATGGGCATGGCGTCGTCCTCCTGGGTGCTGCGGGGGCGGTGGCCGGCGCGCGTCCGGCACGGGTCGGGGGTGGGCGCGCCGTACGGGTACCCCGCGGGCGCCCTTCGACCCTCGCCCGCCGGGCCCGTCCCCGCAACGCGGCGGCGGATCCCGTACGGCGCCCCGGTCCGCTCAGCCGGCCCGGCTCAGCAGCCGCAGCTGGACGTCCTTCTCCTGGTCGCCCGCGGCCGAGCCCTGCCGCTCGACCCGGAACACGGCGGACAGGGTCTCGGTCATCCGGTCGACGGCCCAGTAGCCGCCCTGCATCTCGGCGTCCACTGCCGTCGTCAGCGGTACGGGCCCTGCCGGGTCGCGGGCGGTGGCGGCGTCGAAGGTCGCCGTCCACACGGTGGGGTGGCCGGCCGAGACGTAGTCGGGGCGGTCACCGGCGCCGCGGTCGCAGTCGTAGGAGTGCCGCAGCGCCTCGAAGACGGCGTGGGCGTCCTCCTTGGCGCAGCCGCTGATGGACACCACGACGGGTTCGGTCTGCTGATCGGCACTGCTCACGGTGGTTCCTCCTCCGCTACGGGCTTCCGCGCTCCCCGCCGGGGTATGTCGTCTCCAGCCTCGCGCGCCCCGCCCCGGGAGGCGAATCGGGCGCCGGTCCCGGGCCGGGTACCCGGGTCGCGGCCCGTCCACACCAGGATCAGGACCGAGGCGACGGCCGCCAGGGCGCACCAGGTGGAGACGAACGCGTTCCGCCACAGCAGGACGCAGACCACGGCCCCGACGCCGGTGACGGCGCCCAGCAGCCGCAGCACCCGGTCGCCGGAGAGGAGCAGCGCCCCGACGGTCGCCAGCAGATATCCGGCGAGCACGGCGGCGACGGCGGGGGCGGAGGCGGACAGGCCGGTTCCGTAGCCGACGGTCCGCCCGTGGATCTCCGCGGTCACGGTCCCGGTGGCGAGTGTGTACCCGAGGGCGGCGGAGGTGACGGCACCCGCGGCGAGCAGGACGGCGGAACGCGGCGGTATCCGGCGCCTGCGCCCGGGGGCGCCCCCGGCAGGGGGCGGGGTCGCGGCGGCGACGGCGAGGGGGACGTACAGCGGCAGCAGCGGCAGGGCGATCACCGCCCAGACGAGTACGGCGGCTCCGGTGCCGCCCCCGCCGTGCCAGACCACCGCCTCGACGATCTGGTGGGCGCCGAGGAGCAGGGGCAGGGCGGCGAGCGGCAGCTCACGGGCCCGGCGGGCCGGGTCGCCGCGGAGTACGCGGACCGCGCAGACGATGCCGACGGCCCCGATCGCGGTGCCCGCCACGAGGTCGGCGTTGGCGCTCCAGCACACGGCGCGGCCCGGTGGCTACCGCAGCCTGCGGTTGGCGAGGACGGGAATGGTGGCGCGTACGGTCGCGACCTCGTCGGGGTCGATATCGGCGACCAGCAGCCCGGGCCCGGACATCAGGCGTTCCCGTACGGTGCCGTCGGGGCCGACGACGGCGCTGTGGCCGATGCCGGTGGGGGCCTTCCCGGTGACTTCGGTCCCGGACGCGGCCGGGTCGGCCTGGCCGACGGCGGCGACCCAGAGGGTGGCGTCGAGGGCCCGGGCGCGGACGAGGAGGTCCCACTGGTCGCGCTTGCCCTCTCCCGCGCCCCAGGACGCGGGCAGCAGGGACAGTACGGCCCCGGCGTCGGCATGGGCCCGGAACAGTTCGGGGAAGCGGATGTCGTAGCAGGTGGCGAGGCCGATGCGGACGTCGTCGACGTCGAAGGTGACGATCCGCGACCCGGCGGCCACGGTGGCGGACTCGGTGAAGCCGAAGGCGTCGTACAGATGGATCTTGTCGTACGAGGTCTCCACACCGGGCCCGGTCGCCAGCAGGGTGTTGGTGACCTTGCCGTCGTCCGCGGGGGTGAACATCCCGGCGACGACCACCAGACCGGCTTCCTTGGCGATCTGCCGCACCTCGGTCGCCCAGGGCCCGTCGAGCGGCTCCGCGAGGGGCGCGAGACGGGTGCCGAAGCAGGCCATGGTGGCCTCGGGGAAGACGACGAGCCCGGCTCCGGCGTCGGCGGCGAGCCGGGCCTGTTCCCGGACGAGTCCGAGGTTGCGGACGGGGTCGGGTCCGGTGGTGAGCTGGCTCAGGGCGATGCGCATGGACGTCCCCCAGAAGGGTCGCGGCGGTCCGGTCCGGTCGGCCCGGGTCTCACCCCCAGGATGCTCCAGTACGGTGCCCGGCGGTCCACGGGGGCGGGTCCCGCGCGGCCGGACGCCCCGGGAACGGTGTGCCCGTGCGGGGGTCAGGCGGCGGGGTCGGGCGGGCGGCCGGTGGGCGGTTCGTGGAGGCCGAAGGGGGAGCCCTGGTCGTCGTGGCAGAAGGTGAACCGGCCGAAGCGGGCCGTGCTCTCCTCGTCCTGGCCGAGGTCGGGTTCGTCGACGCGGCCGCCGAGTTCGACGACGTGGGCGAGCGCGGCCGTCATGTCGTCGACGCGGTAGAAGACGTACGCTCCGGCGCCGGGGTCGCCGCCGTGGATCCCGCCCGGCACGTTCGGCGTCCGGACCTCGTAGCCGCCGCCGTCGCCGCTGCCGGGACCGAAGGACCAGCCGAGGAGCGTTCCGTAGAACGTCCGCGCCTTGTCCGGGTCGGCCACGCCGAGTTCGACGAAGGAGATCTCACCGGTCATCGGACGGGCACCTCACCTTCCGCGCCTTGCGCGCGAGGCCGCGTCGTCGCGGTCCCCTCCACCGTACGGGCGACGGCGGCCGGTCGCACCCGAACCGTCCGGGCCGGGTACCACCCCTTAATCACCCCTATCTCCGCGGATATATCTTGACGCCCGGCGGCGGCCGGACCAGGGTGGGACCGCCGTCCCGGGGCCAGGACCTACTCCGCGGGGCGGTTCTCCGTACCCGTGCGCCGTGGCCGAGAACCGGCCGCCGCGGGTCGGTACCCGCGACGCCCGGACCCTCGGGTCCCGATCCCGCGTGGGCGAGCGCCCCGCGGCCGGCGAACCGGCACCGAAGGCACCAAAGGCACCGACCGAGCAACGACGAAGCAGGGTGACACTCCTTGAAAGCAGCGACTTCCGCGCCTTCCGCGATCCGTGCGGCGGCACCGGCAGGGGCCGGTAGCTGTCCGCCGCCCCGCGCGGGGCGGAACGGTGGACGGGTCCCTGTCCCGGCGTTACGGCACGGTGCGGATCACGGGACGAGCCGGGACGGGCTCGGGGGACCCCGGCGGTCTCCGCGGCCGACGGCAGGAGCGGTCCCGCGGGCCCGCTGCGGCTGTGCCGCCACTGGTGTACGGCTGGTGAGCCGCTGGAGTCGCCCCGCCACCCGAACGGCCGCGGGACCGGCGGCCGGGGCCCCCGGCACCACGATCACCTGCGGGGCAACCGGCGTCCTGGGCAAGGGCGATCGACCGACCGAGGGCAAGCTCACACTTGGCGCATCTGCTGCGCGTGTGGGCGGATGTCCTAGCATCCGGTCATGACCGCGCTCCCCGAACACCCCTTCGAGGGGTTCACCCTGGCCGGCGACTTTCCCGACGCCACCCACGAGGAGTGGCGGCGGCTCGTCGCCGGTGTGCTCCGCAAGGCGGGCAAGGACGTTCCCGAGACCGCGGCGGAGGACACACTCGCCACGCTCGTGGAGGACGGCCTGACGGTCCGTCCGCTGCACACCGCGGACACCGCTCCCGACTCCGCGGACACCGCGGGCTTCCCCGGCTTCGCGCCCTTCACCCGGGGCGGTCGCCCCGAGGGCGGCGCGGTCGCCGGATGGGACGTACGGCAGCGGCACGACGGGCCCGACCCGGCCGCGGCCAACGAGGCCGTACTCACCGATCTGGAGAACGGGGCGACGTCCCTGTGGCTGACCGTCGGCGCTTCGGGTCTCCCCGCCGACGGGCTCGCCGCCGCGCTCGACGGCGTCCTGCTCGATCTCGCGCCGGTCGTCCTCGACGCCGGGGACGCCTTCGACGAGGCGGCGACCGCCCTGCTCGGCCTCTTCCGCGAGCGGGACGTGTCGCCCGGGCCCGGGGGCAATCTGGGCGCCGATCCGCTCGGCCACGCGGCCCGTACCGGCGCGTACGACGACGTACCGGACCGGCTGCGGGCCGCCGCGGGGCTCGCCCGCCGCTGCCACGAGCGGTATCCGGGGCTGCGCGCGCTGACCGTGGACGCGCTGCCGTACCACGAGGCCGGGGCTTCGGCCGCGCAGGAGCTTGGCTGTGCCCTGGCGACGGGCGTGGCGCTGCTGCGGGAGCTGACGGCCGCCGGGCTGCCGGTCGAAGCGGCCCTGGGGCAGCTGGAGTTCCGTTACGCGGCCGGCGCCGACCAGTTCCTGACGATCGCGAAGCTGCGGGCCGCCCGCCGGGTGTGGGCGCGGGTCGCCGAGGAGTGCGGGGCCGGTCCCGCGGCGGGCGCCCAGCGCCAGCACGCGGTCACCTCCCCGGTGATGATGGTCCGCCGTGATCCGTGGGTGAACATGCTGCGCACCACGGTCGCCGCGCTCGCGGCGGGGGTCGGCGGCGCGGACGCCGTGACGGTCCTGCCGTTCGATCACGCGCTGGGGCTGCCGGACGCCTTCGCCCGGCGGATCGCCCGCAACACCTCCACGATCCTGCTGGAGGAGTCGGGCGTGGGCCGGGTGATCGACCCGGCGGGCGGCTCCTGGTACGTAGAGCGGCTGACGGACGATCTGGCGCACACCGCCTGGGCCTGGTTCCAGGAGCTGGAGGGAGCCGGTGGTCAGCTCGCCGCGCTCCGCTCGGGGCTGGTGGGGACGCGGATCGGGGCGGTCTGGGAGGGCCGCCGCAGGAAGCTGGCGACCCGCCGGGAGCCGATCACGGGGGTGAGCGAGTTCCCGCTGCTCTCCGAGGTGCCGCCGGTCCGGGAACCGGCGCCAGCCCGCCCGTCGGGCGGGTTGCCGCGGGTCCGCCGTGACGAGCTGTTCGAGGAGCTGCGGGCCCGTTCGGACGCGTTCCTGGCCGGGACCGGGTCCCGGCCGCGGGTCTTCGTCGCGGCGCTGGGTCCGGCGGCCGTGCATACGGCCCGGGCCTCCTTCATCGCCAATTTCTTCGCCGCGGGCGGGATCGAACCGGTCCACGACCCGGTGACGGTGGACGCGGCGACGGCCGCCGGCGCGTTCGCCACGTCCGGCGCCGAACTGGTCTGCCTCTGCTCCAGCGACACCCTGTACGCCGAACAGGCGGCGGCGGTCGCCGAGGCGCTGAAGGCGGCGGGAGCGCGCCGGATCTATCTCGCCGGGCGCCCCGGTGAGCTGCGGGAGACGTACGAAAGGGCCGGGGTGGACGAGTTCGTGTTCGCGGGCGGTGACGCCGTGGACGTCCTCAGCCGGGCCCTCGATCTGATCGGAGTGGCGCCGTGACCATCCCCGACTTCACCGGGATCGCCCTGGGCCGGGGCGCCTCCGGCGCCGACGCCGACGCCGACCGCTGGCGCGGGGCGGTCAAGGAGGCCACCGGGCGGGACGTCGACGATCTGGTGTGGGAGACCCCGGAGGGTATCCCCGTCAAAGCGCTGTACACGGCGGACGATCTCGCCCAGGTGGACTTCCTGGGGACGTTCCCCGGGGTCGCGCCGTTCCTGCGGGGCCCGTACCCGACGATGTACGTCAACCAGCCCTGGACGGTCCGCCAGTACGCCGGGTTCTCCACCGCCGAGGAGTCCAACGCCTTCTACCGGCGCAATCTGGCGGCCGGCCAGAAGGGCCTGTCGGTCGCGTTCGACCTGCCCACGCACCGGGGGTACGACTCCGATCACCCGCGGGTCACCGGCGATGTCGGGATGGCCGGGGTGGCGATCGACTCGATCTACGACATGCGGCAGCTGTTCGACGGGATCCCGCTGGACCGGATGAGCGTGTCGATGACGATGAACGGCGCGGTACTGCCCGTGCTGGCGCTGTACATCGTGGCGGCCGAGGAGCAGGGGGTGGCGCCGGAGAAGCTGGCCGGGACCATCCAGAACGACATCCTCAAGGAGTTCATGGTCCGCAACACGTACATCTATCCGCCGAAGCCGTCGATGCGGATCATCTCCGACATCTTCGCGTTCACCTCGCGGCGGATGCCCCGCTACAACTCCATCTCGATCTCCGGGTACCACATCCAGGAGGCGGGGGCGACGGCCGATCTGGAGCTGGCGTACACGCTGGCGGACGGCATGGAGTATCTGCGGGCGGGGATCAACACCGGTCTCGACGTCGACGCGTTCGCGCCGCGGCTGTCGTTCTTCTGGGCGATCGGGATGAACTTCTTCATGGAGATCGCCAAGCTGCGGGCGGCCCGGCTGCTCTGGTCGAAGCTGGTCCGCACCTTCGATCCGAAGAACCCCAAGTCGCTGTCGCTGCGGACGCATTCGCAGACCTCCGGCTGGTCCCTGACCGCGCAGGACGTCTACAACAATGTGACCCGGACGTGTGTGGAGGCGATGGCGGCCACCCAGGGCCACACCCAGTCGCTGCACACCAACGCGCTGGACGAGGCGCTGGCGCTGCCGACGGACTTCTCGGCCCGGATCGCCCGCAACACACAGCTGCTGCTCCAGCAGGAGTCCGGCACGACCCGGGCGATCGACCCGTGGGGCGGCAGCGCCTATGTGGAGCGGCTGACGTACGACCTGGCGCGCCGGGCCTGGCAGCACATCGAGGAGGTCGAGGCGGCGGGCGGAATGGCGCAGGCCATCGACGCGGGCATCCCGAAGCTGCGGGTGGAGGAGGCGGCGGCCCGTACCCAGGCCAGGATCGACTCGGGCCGGCAGCCGGTGATCGGGGTCAACAAGTACCGGGTCGAGTCGGACGAGCAGATCGAGGTGCTGAAGGTCGACAACTCGGCGGTGCGGGAGCGGCAGATCGAGAAGCTGCGACGGCTGCGCGATGAGCGGGACGAGGCCGTGTGCGGGGACGCGCTGCGGGCCCTGACGGCGGCGGCCGGTTCGTCGCCGGGACCGGATCTGGAAGGCAATCTGCTGGCGCTGGCGGTCGCGGCGGCGCGGGCGAAGGCGACGGTCGGGGAGATCTCGGACGCCCTGGAGGCGGTGTACGGGCGCCACTCGGGCCAGATCCGTACCATCTCCGGTGTGTACCGAGGTGAGGCAGGACAGTCCCCGTCCGTGGCGCGTACCCGGACCCTGGTCGACCGGTTCGAGGAGGCGGAGGGCCGCCGGCCGCGGATCCTGGTGGCCAAGATGGGCCAGGACGGGCACGACCGGGGCCAGAAGGTGATCGCGACGGCCTTCGCGGACCTCGGGTTCGACGTGGACGTCGGCCCGCTGTTCCAGACACCGGACGAGGTCGCGCGGCAGGCCGTGGAGGCCGATGTGCACATCGTCGGGGTGTCGTCGCTGGCCGCGGGGCATCTCACGCTGGTACCCGCCCTGCGGGAGGAGCTGGCGGCACAGGGCCGGGAGGACATCATGATCGTGGTGGGCGGGGTGATCCCGCCGCAGGACGTGGCCGCGCTCCACGAGGCGGGCGCCGCCGCGGTGTTCCCGCCGGGGACGGTGATCCCGGACGCGGCACACGACCTGGTGACGACGCTGGCCGCGACGCTGGGCCACGCGTCGTGAGGCCGGGGACGGGGCGGACCGTCGGGCGGTCCGTCCGGCGGGGCGTGGAGCGGTCCGTACGGGAGCCTGGCCGGCGGGCCGGGGAGCGGTCCGTCGGGCAGGGCGTGAACACCGGGCCGCGATGCCGGTGAGGATCGACCTGGACGACTATGTGAAGGGGGTACGGGAGGGCTCGCGGGCCCATGTCGCCCGCGCCGTCACTCTCGTCGAGTCCCGCCGCCCCGACCACCGGGCCCTCGCGCAGGAGCTGCTGACCGAGTTGCTGCCGTCGGCGGGCGCCGCCCGCCGGGTCGGTATCTCCGGGGTGCCCGGGGTGGGCAAGTCGACGTTCATCGACGCGCTGGGCACGACGCTGACGAGCCTCGGGCACCGGGTCGCCGTCCTGGCGGTCGACCCCTCGTCCCGGCGTACCGGCGGCTCCATCCTGGGCGACAAGACCCGTATGGAGCGGCTGTCGACGGACCCCGCGGCCTTCGTCCGGCCCTCACCGTCGGCGGGCACGCTGGGCGGGGTGGCGAAGGCGACCCGGGAGACCATGGTGGTGATGGAGGCCGCGGGGTACGACGTGGTGCTCGTGGAGACCGTGGGCGTCGGCCAGTCGGAGACCACGGTGGCCCAGATGGTCGACACCTTCCTGCTGCTGACGCTGGCCCGCACCGGGGACCAGCTCCAGGGCATCAAGAAGGGGGTGCTGGAGCTGGCGGACGTGATCGCGGTCAACAAGGCGGACGGCCCTCATGAACGGGACGCCCGCTCCGCCGCCCGCGAACTGGCCGGGGCGCTCAGGCTGATGCACCCGGCGGACGCGGCCTGGACCCCGTCGGTGCTGTCGTGCAGCGCCCGCGACGCGACGGGCCTGGACACGGTGTGGGAGCGCGTCGAGCAGCACCGTGAGCTGCTGGCCTCCACCGGCCGCCTGGCGGCGAAACGCCGTGACCAGCAGATCGACTGGGTGTGGTCGATGGTCCACGACGAGCTGACGGAGCGGCTGCGCACCCATCCGGCGGTACGGGAGGCGGTGCCGGACGTGGAGCGCGCGGTACGCGACGGCGAACTGACGGCGACCCTGGCGGCACGGCGAATCCTGGACGCGTTCGAGAAGCCGCGCTGAGGGGCGGAACGCTTCGCCGCCCCGGGGATGTTTGCCCGGCGCCCGGAGGTGTAGTAAGTAATGAGGTGAGCCCCCGCCCAGGACCAGGAATCCATAGGGCGGGAGCCCACGCGGTGAAGCGAGCGTGATCTGAGCCTCTTATCTGGGGGCTCAGATCAGCCCTTCAACCACCTCCCCAGCTTCCACGCGATCCGGACCAGAAGGTCCTCGGCGCGCGCCCGACACGTCGTCAACATGCGTCCGTACGGGTCACCCTCACGGGCGATGTGTGGTGTTCCGCGTTAGCCTGCCGCTATGAGCCACTCCCCCGTACCGCACGTCCTGACCTGGGAAATCGTCGAGAACCAGGGGTACGAGACCGCCTGGGTGGGGCTCGGGGACGGGGTGCTGGAGGCCCGGGGGCGGGCCGTGGGGATCGCGCCGGAGCCGTACTGGATCACCTATGCCCTGAGGACGGGGGACGACTGGGTGACCCGGGAGCTGCGGGTGACCGCCGAGACCGCGGACGGGGTCCGGGAGCTGGTCCTGGCGCACGACGGGGCGGGCGCGTGGACCGTGGACGGGGAGCCGAGGCACGATCTCGACGGCGCGCTCGACTGCGATCTGGGGCTCTGTCCGCTGACCAACACCATGCCGGTGCTCCGGCACGGGCTGCACCGGGCCGGGGACGACGAGCGGGCCTTCACCATGGCCTGGGTGTCGGTGCCCGATCTGACGGTGCGGGCTTCGGAGCAGACGTACACCCCGCTGGGGCCGACGGAGGACGGCGGCGCGCTCGTCCGGTACGAGGCGGGGGACTTCCGCCGCGACATCGAGTTCGACGCGGACGGCTTCGTCGTGGACTACCCGGATCTGGCGTATCTGATCGGCCGCGGCTCCCGGGGGTGAAGACGCGAAACGCGGCGGGTAGCGTGCGCGGTGTGCTGAGTGAGCGACGATCCGACCTCCGGTCCCCGTGTCACCGCCGCGCCCCGCGCGCGGCCCGCACCCCGGGGGTGGTCGTATGAGGCTCGTGATCCTCGGCGGCGGCGGGTTCCGGGTGCCACTGGTGTACGGCGCGCTGCTCGGCGACCGGGCGGAGGGGCGGATCACCGAGGTCGTCCTCCACGACGTGGACGCCGGCCGGCTCGCCGCCGTGGCCCGGGTGCTCGCCGACCAGGCCGCCGGGGTGCCGGACGCGCCCGCCGTCCGGGTGACGACCGATCTCGACGAGGCGCTGCGCGGGGCGGACTTCGTCTTCTCGGCGATCCGGGTGGGTGGTCTGGAGGGGCGCGCGGCGGACGAGCGGATCGCGCTCGCGGAGGGTGTGCTCGGCCAGGAGACCGTGGGCGCGGGCGGGATCGCGTACGGGCTGCGGACCGTGCCCGTCGCCGTGGAGATCGCGCGGCGGACCGCGCGCCTCGCGCCGGACGCCTGGGTCATCAACTTCACCAATCCCGCGGGCCTGGTCACCGAGGCGATGGCCGGGGTGCTGGGCGACCGGGTGGTGGGGATCTGCGATTCGCCGGTCGGTCTCGGGCGGCGGGTGGCCCGGGTGCTGGGTGCCGATCCCGGGACGGCCTTCGCCGACTACGCGGGGCTCAACCATCTGGGCTGGCTGCGCGGACTCCGGGTCGGGGGGCGGGATGTGCTGCCCCGGCTGCTGGCCGATCCGGAGCTGCTGGGCTCCTTCGAGGAGGGCCGGCTGTTCGGGCCGGAATGGCTGCGGTCGCTGGGGGCGATCCCGAACGAGTATCTGCACTACTACTACTTCAACCGGGAGGCGGTGGCCGCCTACCGGAGCGCCGAACGGACCCGGGGGGCGTTCCTCCACGAGCAGCAGTCCCGGTTCTACGCGGCGATGGCCGGGCCCGGGGGCGTACCGGCGCTGGCGGCCTGGGACCGTACCCGGGCCGAACGGGAGGCGACCTATATGGCGCACAACCGGGAGGCGGCGGGCGCGGGCGAACGGGAGGCCGCCGATCTGGAGTCCGGCGGCTACGAACGGGTGGCGCTGGCGCTGATGCGGGCCGTCGCCCGGGACGAGCGCGCCACCCTGATCCTCAACGTCCGCAACCGGGGCACCCTGCCGTCGCTGGACGACGACGCGGTGGTGGAGGTACCGTGTCTGGTCGACGGCAACGGAGCGCATCCGGTCGCCGTCTCCCCGCTGACGGGCCATGCGGCGGCCCTGGTGGGCGCGGTCAAGGCGGTGGAGCGGGAGGTGCTGGCGGCGGCGGAGTCCGGGGCCCGCGACCGGGCCGTGGCGGCGTTCGCGACGCATCCCCTGGTGGACTCGGTGACGGTGGCCCGTCGCCTGGTGGACGCGTACAGGGCCGCCCATCCGGGGCTGGCGTACCTCCGGCCCTGACGTTCGGCGGCCCGCCGCGTCTCGTTGTCGGGTGCGGGGTGGTGGGTGGTTGCTCGCGCGGTTCCTCTCGCCCCTGGATTCCGTGGTTCACGTTGTGGGTGGGGCGCGGGGTCTTGTGTGTCTTGTCGGCAGACCGCTGCTCTGGACCCTGCGGGTCCTTGCTGTGCGCGGGTTGGTCGGGCGTCTCCGGGGTTGCCTCCTCGCCATCGGCGGAACTCGGGCCCTCGGAAGCGGTCACCGCTGCACCCCGCCGACGGCTGCGGGGGCAACCCCGAAACCCCCCTCCTCACGACGACGGACATGAACGGTCGGCTCAAGGGCTTTCAGAGGCGCGGGACGCCGGTGGTGCGGCGCCTGGTCAGGGCGCCCGTGAGGAGGCCCGTGGCCGCGCCCCATGCCGCGGCCGCGAGGAGCGCCGTCCACCAGCGGGGAGACAGGTGGACCCGGGTGGACAGGTCGCCGCCGATGTCGCCGAGGCCGAGGAGGGAGAGGCCGTAGCGGGCGTCGATCCGGCAGAGCAGACAGACCGTCAGGACCGTGAGGACCAGGGCCGCGGCAGTCCGCAGGGCGTGCTGCCAGGGGCGCGTACCCGCCGGGGAGCGCCGCCGGGCGAGCGCCGCCGCGACGGTCACCCCGACGGCCGCCGCGACCGGCAGCCACCACGCACCGCTCTCCTCCGCCGCGAGGGTCCGCAGATCGAGGGTCGTACCGCCGGGTTCGCGCAGGACCGTGTCCAGGACCCGGGGCACGGGCAGCCCGAAGGGGCCGGCGACAGCGCCGTCCCAGACGGCGCCGAGGCCGAGGGTGAGCGCGAGCCAGGCGAGGTTGGGCAGCCCGAGCAGGATCACGGCGAAGGTCTCCGCGGCGTGGCCCCGGGTCGCGGCGGTGACGAGCCCGGCGACCAGGGCCAGGGCGACGTACGCCAGCAGCAGGACCACCATGGCGTGGGCGAAGGGCCGGACGGATGCGAGCGGGCGCACCAGCCGGGCGGGGAGCGCGGCGCCGTACGAGGCGAGCAGGGCCACCAGCAGCAGGGCCGCCAGCCAGAGGAGCCCGTACAGCAGGCTCGGCGGTACGTCGGCGGCGAATCCGGCGGAGGCGCCGAGTCCGAAGAGGTCGCCGATGGTGCCGTCGGGGGTGACGTCGAAGGTGTGCCGTGCGGCGGCGGCGAGTCCGACGAGGACGACGGCCCACAGCAGGGCCAGCCGGGCGGCCCACCCGGCGAGTTCGCGGGTGCCGACGACCGCGTGGCGGCGCAGGGGGCGCAGAAAGCCGTGGGCGAGGACGAGCGCGCCCGCGAGGGTGACGGAGAGGGGGACGACATCGACGACGCCGCCCCCGACGGCGAGTGGTCCGGCGGAGCCGGTGAGTTCGACGGTACCGCCGGCGCCGAGGACGGCGACCGCGGCGACGACACCGGGGAACGCGCCGTCGGGGAGGTCGGTGGCGCCGGCGGCCCACAGGCCGAGCGCGGCGGTGACGACGAGCGCCACCAGTCCGGCGGCCACGGCGAGGAACGCCTGGATCCAGCCGTACGGGGTACGGCCCGCGGGGAAGGGGGGCGGGTGGCGGCGCCCGGGGGCCGGCTGCTGGGTCACTCCGTCACGCTACGCAGCGCCAGCGCGGACCGCCCGCCGGGAAGGTCCGACCGCGTACGGCCGACGGTCCGTACCGGCTCGCGGATGTGTCTCCGCGAAAGCCCACGATGAGGAGAGTCCGTGAGCGCTTGAACCGCCGCGGCCACCCGAGCAGCCCTGTTCGCCGGGCGGTCGCCCGGCACGGCGCCGGTGGCTTCGGCGCCGTGAGCCGGGGCGGCCGGTGGCGGGTCAGCCCAGTTCGAGGCTGGTGACGCCGAAGACCCGTTCGGTCCGTACGGCGGGCGCGGGGCCCGTGTACATCCGGGTGGTGGGGAACTGGGCGGTCAGTCCTCGGCTCATGGCGAGCGCCGCGCCCTCCCGGTGGGGTTCGGGCACGTCGACGGCGACGGCGTCCCCGTCGTCGAGCCCGGCGGTCAGGCTGTCGAAGAGGGCCTCGGCGTCGTCGGTGGTATCGGCGAACAGGGGGCCGATCCGGTGGCCGTCGTGTCCGGGCCGGATCGCCCCGTAGCCGGTGACCCGGCCCCGGTCGAGCCGGGCGTACGCGGTGTGCCCGGGGGCGGTGAGCCAGCGGGCGACGAAGGCGTCCCGTTCGGCGGGGAAGCAGGTGCGGTCGTACGCGCCGATCGCGGTGAGCAGATCGGCGGTGACGGGGACGACGCCGGGCGCGACGCCGCCGGTCCGCCGGGGCACGCCGCCGTAGCGGAGGGTGTTGTGCGCGGCGCCGAAGCCGGAGCGCTCGTAGTTGCCTTGCTGGGCGGGGACGGCGTCGAGGCCGATCAGCCGGGTTCCGGCGTGCGGGAGGGCGGCGCGCCAAGTCGCCAGGCCGATACCGCGGCCCCGCAGATCGGGCCGGACGAGGTAGTGGCCGAGGAAGGCGTAGTCGGTGCCGTAGCGGACGATGGAGACGGCGGAGACCAGCTCGCCGTCGAGCCGGCCGGTGAAGAAGCCCTCGGGGTCGGTGGGATGGAAGCAGGCCGGGTCGCCGTCGCCGGGGTTCCAGCCTTCGGCGGCGCACCATTCGGCGATCCGGCGCCATTCCTCCAGGGTCGCCGGGGCGACGGTGAGGCCGGTGGTGTCCTGGGTGCCGGTGAGGGGGTGGGTCATGGGGGATGCGTCCCTTCAAGGAGGTCGGTGTCGGGGGGATACGCGGGCGTCGGGGCCGGTGCCGCGCCGGGGGCCGTCGCGTCAGATCAGGTCCATCGCGGCGACCTCGTCGGGGCTGCCGTAGCTGACCGGCCCGGAGAAACGTCTCCGGGCGGTGGTGAACCACCACACGGTGGCCACCAGGACCACCGCGACCAGGGCGATCGGAGCGTAGTTGAAGGTGGTGGGGGTGATGGGTGAGGCGTGCGGAAGGACGAACAGGACACTGCTCAGTCCGATCCAGACGACGGCGATCCGGGCGACGGGGACGCCCCATCGCCCCAGGTTCCAGGGGCCGGGCCGGAATTCGTCCTTCAGTCGCAGTCGCAGAAAGATGGGGATGCCGTAGGCGAGGTACATACCGACGACGTTGACGCTGATGATGGCGGCGAAAGCGGTATGGGACCAGGTGCCGGGAACGGTGAGCAGGAATGAGCATCCCGCGGCCAGCCAGACGGCGTTGACGGGAGTACGGGTCCGTGGGCTGACGGTGTGCCAGCGCCGTGATCCGGGCATCGCGCCGTCCCGGGAGAAGGCGAAGATCTGGCGGGCGTTGCTGGTCATATTGGCGAGCCCGCAGAACAGCATGGAGCCGATGATCACGAGGAGCAGTACCCCGGCCACTCCGGTGCCCAGCGCGTCGACGAGGACGCGGACGGGGGGCGCGGAGGCGGCGGCCGTGGCGGTGTAGTCGCCGATGGAGTGGACGAGGGCGAGCATCAGGGCGAGTCCGGCGACGGCTGACCAGGCGATGGCCCGGACGATGCCGCGCGGGGTGCTGACGGTGGAGCGCACGGTCTCCTCGGACATATGGAAGCTGCCGTCGAAGCCGGTGTAGGTCCAGCTGGTCACCAGCAGGCCGAGCAGGGCCGCGTAGACCCCGCTGGTGAAGCCGGTGTCGTTGACGAAGTGGGTGACGAAGGCCGGGGACCGGTGCTGGGCGGGGAGGACGACGAGGCAGGCGACGATCAGGGTCACACCGCCCGCCAGCCACCAGACGGAGATCCGGGTGACGACGACCAGCAGGTCCACCGTGTAGGTGTTCGCCAGGGCCTGGGCGAGCAGGATGACCGCGGTGATGGCGACGGTACGCGGCCCGGTGGCCTGGTAGGCGGGGTGGCCGAGGGCGACGAACGCCTGGATGAAGGTGGCGGCGGCGTAGGCGGTGGCCGCCGTACCGCCGACCTGGCCCACGAAGTTGAGCCAGCCGGTGAACCAGGACCACGCGCCCCGGTGGTTTCTGGCGAGTTTCCCGGCGGCGAAGTAGAGCGCGCCGCTGGTGGGGTAGGCGGAGGCGATCTCGGCCATCGCGGCGCCGACGAACAGCACCATCACGGAAACCGCGATCCAGCCGGCGACCAGGATCAGCGGGCCGCCCGCCGCCATTCCGTAGCCGAAGGCCGAGAAAATACCGGAGATGACGTTGATGATGGTGAAGGAAATGGCGAAATTGTCGAAGGCGCGGAATCTCCGGGTGAGTTTGCGCGGATATCCCATGGCGTGCAGGGTCGCGTCGTCGTCGAGGGCGACGGTCCCGTCCTCACGGTGACGATTCCCGCGCCGGACGGGTGCGATGTTCTCCGGCACCGGTGGCCCCTTTCCCGAAGTTTCCCGAAGTTCCCGGATTCTCATACGGCCCCGCGGGGTCTCGGGGGACGGCCCGGAGCGCCCAGGGGTCCCTGGGGCTGTCCGCGAGGGCCGCCCTGCGGGCTCGGACGGACGCGGCACGGGACGCCTCATGCGGCGGGCACCGGCAGGCCCAGGGTGCGCCGGGCCCTGGTCAGCTGGTCGCTGGGGTCGCCGAAGGCGCTCCACGGCATCCGCGCGGCGTACGGCCCCATCGCGGTCAGCACGTCCCGCGCCTCGGTCTCCTGACGGCTCATGAAGAGGGCGTGGGCCAGATAGGAGAGGTCGAGGACCGGGGTGAAGCGGTAGCGGGTCACCTCGGGCAGCCAGTGGCGGTGGCCGTGGAGGGCGGTGGCCACCCACTGGGGCCTGCGCCAGGCGCGGTGGGCCAGGAGCGACGAGGGGTCGTACTCCTCGGCCAGCGCGACCAGCGGCAGCAGTCGCAGCGCCGAGGTGACGGGGGCGCGGTTGCTGAGGAAGGCGGCGACGTCCCAGCGGGCGCTGGCGGTGCCGCCGTACCGGGCGAAGAAGAAGGCGAGAAAGCGATGGTGGGCCTCACGATTCCAGGGGTCGAGCCGAAGGACCCTGGCGAGCAGCGGCCAGGGACCGGGGGGTGCGGTGAGAAGTCCGGTCGGCGCGGGGTCACGGGGCCGCCGGATCCGGGCGAGCGCAAGCTGGACCACCCAGGGGGTGGGGTCGCGGGGGTTGAGCCGGACGGCCCGTTCGCACGCCGCGCCGGCGATCGAGAGCAGGGTTCCGGCGTGCCGGGCGCCGTCGTCCTCCGCGCGCAGGGCCCTGAGCATGGCGACCCGCGCCCACAACAGGGCCGACTCGGGGCCGGGTTCCTCGGCGAGCCAGCGTTCGGCGAGATCGGAGTCGGCCGCCTCGGAGGCCAGGACCAGGGACCGGTGGGCCCGGGTGCCGAAGTCGGCCCTGGTCTCCCGCAGGGCACGGTCGGCGCCCAGATAGCGGCCCGCCTTGACGTCGATGCAGGCGCGGGCCAGCCGACGGTCGTCGGCCGCCGGATGCCAGACGTACTGTCCCCCGAATGACCCGGCAGGCACGTTCCCCTCCCCCGTCGCCCCTGACCCCACCGCCTCCGGCGCGCATTCCCGTGACGGGCCCGGTCACGGCCGTCGGAATGCGGCCGGTTCCCCGTGGATCACCGGCGGCGGGACCACACCCTACTCATCAACAAGTGGCGGAGAAAACACTCGTCCGGGTAACGGATGCGTTCTTCACCCCGTAGGGGCCCGTAGCCGTGGCCGGTTCCGGCATATGCCACCACCGCACGCCACCTGCCCCTTTACCATGCACCGCGGAGGATTCCCCAGAGTTTACCGAGCAAACTCACCCGAAGGAGGGGATCGCCGTCTTTATCTCCGTCCGTTCCGCCTTCGTTCGCGTCAGCTCCCATCGGGAAATGGCCCATTGCCGACTTGCCCCCGGAGGCGGCCTCCGCCTCCCCGCTCCGGCGGCGGACCGCCGGGACGGGCCCAGGGCCCGCCGGGTGGGCGCGACGGGAGCAGGGGGCGCCGTGCGCGCCCGGCCGACGAGGGGGCGCGCACGGTCGCCGGATGGCCGGAACGGGACGGCGATCGGCACGGCGGTGCCGGGGGTCGGGTGTGTCGAGTGTGTGGGGTGTCGGGGGTGTGGGGTGTGTCGGGTATCGGGCGGCGGACCACGGTGGACCGTCCGGCGCCGCTCCCGGCGGGCACCCGCCGTTCGGCCGTCCCCCGGGTGTCGGGATAATGATCAAACGATTCGTCCACCGGTGTGGCTCGTCGGCACCGCCCCGCACCCGGCTCGTTGTGCGGGCATGATCAACGCTCGCCGCGCCGCGGTTCTCCCGTCCCTCGCCCTCGCCGCCGCCCTGTCGGCCGTCCTGCTGCCGGGCACCGCCCTGGCCCAGTTCGCCCCCGCCCCTCTCACCGTCGACTCCACCGCCCGGCTCGCCGCCGACGGCTCGGTGACGCTCACCGGTACGTACACCTGCGCGCCCGGCTCCGGGCCCGTCCTCCTCGACGCCGAGGCGTTCCAGGGCGACCGCCACGCGGATCTGGAGGGCAGCCTCGCGGTCTGCGACGGCCGGATCCACACCTGGAGCGCCACCGGCCGCCCCGGCTCCGGCTCGTTCGGGCCCGGCGCGGCCCGGGGCGAGGCCGTCCTGATGGAGCTGTCGAAGGGGCTGCCGTTCCCTTTATAAGACCCCGCGGCCCACGCCGAGCTGCCCCTGACCCGCTTACCCCGCCGCGGCGGGGCGCCGGGGCCCGCCCCCCCGGCCGCCGTACGACATGCCGTCAGTCCGCCCGGGACAGCCGGAGCGTCACCAGCCGGAAGGGCCGCAGCTCCACCACGACGTCCCGGCCGTCCGGTCCGGTCCGCTCCGGCGGCGGGGCGCCGTCCAGCGGGCGCTCCAGCAGATCGGTGACGGCCACCCCGGCCACCGCGAACCCGGGTCGCAGCACGGCCCTGGCCCGGCCGCCGCACGACTCGTACAGCCGGACCACGACATCGCCGCTGCCGTCGTCCGCGAGCTTCACCGCGGCCGGGACGATCGTCCCGGTGGCGTCCTGGCCGAGCGTCACCAGCGGTTCGACGGGCCGCGACCCGGCGACCCGCCGCTCCGGAAGGTTGATCCGGTAGCCCTCCCGTACCGCGTCGTACGCCGAAGCGCCCGGCACGAGGGCGTGCCGGAAGCGGTGGACGCCCCGGTCGGCGCCGGGGTCGGGGAAGCGCGGCGCGCGGAGCAGCGACATCCGTACCACCGTCGTCGTCCCGCCGTCCGCGGCCCGGACCGTCCGGGTCACGTCGTGGCCGTAGGTGGCGTCGTTGACGACCGCGGCGCCCCAGGTCGCGTCGCCGAGGTGGATGTAACGGTGGTTGCACGCCTCGAACTTGGCCGCCTCCCAGCCGGTGTTGGTGTGGGTGGGCCGGCGGACCTGGCCGAACTGCGTCTCGGCCGCGTACCGCTCCGCGTGGACGTCGAGCGGAAAGGCGAGTTTGAGGATCTTCTCGGACTCGTGCCAGTCGACCTCGGTCTCCAGGTCGAGGCGTTTGGCCCCGGCGCTCAGCGTCAGCGTCTGGACGACCGTGGAGCGGCCGAAGCGGCGCACGGTCCGTACCCCGGCCGACAGCGGGGTGGTGACGAGGGTGCTCTCCTCGGTGTCCGTCAGATCGGTGCCGGTGGCGCGGTAGTACGCGTCCAGGTCCCAGGCGTCCCAGGCGGCGGGGTGGTCGGGGTGGAGCCGGAGGAGGCCCACGGCCGCGCCGGGCGGTACGGCCTCGCGTTCGGCTCCCGCGTCGTAGACGGAGACGGCCAGGCCCCGGGCGTCGATCTCCACGGTCAGCAGCCCGTTGTCGAGGATATGACCGCCGCCGTCGCGCGCGCAGACCCGGGGCGCGCCGCCGTTGACGGGCCCGGCGGCGCCGCCCGCGGGTACGCCGTGCCGCTCGTGCGGCGCGGCGTTGAAGACCAGCGGCACCCCGCCGTCCGGGTCCCCGGCCAGGGCCCGGCGGGCGGCGTCGGCGATCCGGGTCAGCTCGGCGGCCGTCTCCTCGTACGTCCGCTCGGCCTCGCGGTGGACCCAGGCGATGGAGGAGCCGGGGAGGATGTCGTGGAACTGGTGGAGCAGGACCGTCTTCCAGAGCCGGTCCAGCTCCTCGTACGGATAGGGGAACCCGGTCCTGACGGTCGCGGTCGCCGCCCACAGTTCGGCCTCGGCCAGCAGATGCTCGCACCGCCGGTTGCCCGCCTTGGTCCGCGCCTGGCTGGTCAGGGTGCCGCGGTGCAGCTCCAGATACAACTCCCCCGCCCAGACGGGCGGGTCGGGGTACTCCGCCTCGGCCCGGTCGAAGAAGGCCCCGGGGGTCTCCCAGCCGACCACGGGTGATCCTTCGAGACCGCGGAGGCGGGCGGCCCGGCCGAGCATCTCTCGGGTGGGTCCGCCCCCGCCGTCGCCGTGGCCGGTCGGTGCCAGGGAGTGCCGGGCGGCGCCCTTCTCGCGGAAGTTGCGGGCCGCGTGGGCGAGTTCGGCGCCGGTCAGCTCGCAGGTGTAGGTGTCGACCGGCGGGAAGTGGGTGAAGACCCGGCTGCCGTCGACGCCCTCCCAGAGGAAGGTGTGGTGGGGGAAGGTGTTCGTCCGGGACCAGGACAGTTTCTGGGTCAGCAGCCGGGTGAGTCCGGCGGCCCGGATGATCTGCGGCAGCCCGGCGGCGAAGCCGAAGGTGTCCGGCAGCCACGCCTCGTCGCTCTCGACGCCGAACTCCTCCAGGAAGAACCGTTTGCCGTGGACGAACTGGCGGGCCATCGCCTCCGAGCCGGGCATGTTGGTGTCCGACTCCACCCACATACCGCCCGTCGGGACGAACCGGCCGCCGGCGACAGCCGCGCGGACCCGGGCGTACACCTCGGGCCGGTGCTCCTTGAGCCGGGCGAACTGCGCCGCCTGCGACATGGTGTGGACGAAGTCGGGATCGTCGGCGAGCAACGCGGTCGCGTTGAGCGCCGTACGCGCCACCTTGCGGTCGGTCTCCCGCAGCGGCCACAGCCACGCGGTGTCGATATGGGCGTGGCCGACGGCGCTGATCCGGTGCGCGGACGCCTCGGCGGGGGCCGCGAGAACATCGGCGAGCCGGGCCCTGGCCGCGGTGGCCGTACCGCCGATGTCGTGCAGGTCGAGGGCGTCCAGCGCCCCGGTGAGGGCGCGCAGGATCTCCCAGCGGCGGGCGCCGTCGACGGGGAGTTCCCGCATCAGACCGTCGAGGACCTCGATGTCGAGCACCAGCTGCCACACCGTCTCGTCGAAGACGGCGAGATCCATCCGGCCGAGCCGGTACGCGGGTTCGGTCCCGGCGGTCGCGGGGTCGCCGAGCGGGGTCGGCCGGAAATCGAAGGGGCGGTGCGGGAGGACGAGCGGGTTGGACGCGGCCTCGATATGCAGCCGCACCTCCTCCCCGCCGCACGCGGGCGCCGCGATCCGTACCCACCGGTTGCGCGGATGGAGGCCCTTCACCGGGGTGCCGTCGGGCAGATGGACGAGGCCCTCGCAGTGGAATCCGGTGAGGTCGTCGTCGAAGCCGAGGTCGAGGACGGCCTCGACGGTACGGCCCGCCCAGGCGGCGGGCACGGTCCCGGTCACCCGGAACCAGCTGGTCCCCCACGGCGGGCCCCAGGGGTCGCCGACGGCGATGGGGGCCGGGGCCGCGGCGATGCCGTCGGCGACCGGGACGGGTTCGCCGGGCGCTTGCCAGACGGCGATGTCCAGGGGGGTCGTCTCGGGGTGGACGGCGGGGCGGAGGCGTTCGTCGAGTACGCGCCGGATACGGGCTTCGGAGAGACTGCGGTCGTCGTGCACGGGGCGGCTCCGGGGGTCGGTGGCGGACGTCGGCGCCGGGCGGCTGACAGCGTTGTCAGATATCGATGCGACCCTGGTGGCGTTCCGGTCGTCGCGTCAAGACCGCGGCCGGAGCGATCCGTTCCGACCCTTCGCCGGGTGCGCCGGGTGCGGCGGGTGCGCGGGCCCGGTGCGGGGCCCGGCGCGCGGGCCCGTTCCCGGATGTACGGGCCCGGCCTCCACCGGATTCCGGTCCGCCGGCTTCCGCCGCGCACCCCGGGGTGTGTCACTCCCAGCGGGACGCCAGCAGCAGCGCGATGTCGTCCGGCCGGTCCTCGGCCCTGCGCGCCTCGCGGATCAGCCGGTTGGCGGTCTCGGCCAGCGGTTCCGCGCCGCCGCCGGCGAGGGCGGCGCGCAGCCGTTCGACACCGGTGTCGATGTCGGCGCCCGCCTGTTCGACCATTCCGTCGGTGTAGAGGGCGAGGAGCGCACCGGGTTCCAGGGTCAGTTCGGTGACGGGGTACGAGGCCGTCGCGTCGACCCCGAGGACGACACCGCCCGCCAGGTCGAGGACCTCGGTTCGGCCGTCCGGGTGACGCAGCAGCGGCTGCGGATGGCCCGCCCGTACGGCCTGGGCACGGCCGGTCGCCGGGTCGAGGAGCAGATAGACACAGCTGGCGAACTGCCCCGGATCGAGGTCGATGAGGAGCCGGTTGGTGCCGCTCATGACCTCCGCAGGGTCGTGGCCGCCGAGGGCGAAGGCGCGCAGGGCGCTGCGGAGCTGGCCCATGGTGGCGGCGGCGGCGACCCCGTGCCCCTGGACGTCGCCGATGACCAGGGCGATCCGGTCGCCGGTCTCCACGACGTCGTACCAGTCGCCGCCGACGTCCATGCCCTGAGTGCCGGGGAGGTAGCGCCCTACGGTGTCGACGTGGTCGAGGACGGGGAGCCGGTGCGGGAGGAGGGCGTCCTGGAGGCCGCGGGCGAGGG
Organism: Streptomyces sp. NPDC059248; assembly: GCF_042753905.1. NCBI lineage: Bacteria > Bacillati > Actinomycetota > Actinomycetes > Kitasatosporales > Streptomycetaceae > Streptomyces > Streptomyces sp. NPDC059248. The sequence continues at coordinate 65,607 of NZ_JBHYZV010000014.1, forward strand.
CGGCCTCGGTGTCGTACCGCCGGGCGCGCTCCAGCGCCTGGGCGATCAGTCCGGCGAGGGCGGTCAGGACGGCGCGCTCCTCGGGGCTGAAGTCGCGCGGCTGGTCGAAGCCGAGGATGCAGGATCCGACGGGCCGCCCGGAGGCGATGAGCGGGAGGAAGGCGCGGGCGCCGACATGGGCGTCGAGGGGGATGCCGGGGTAGGCGGCGGCGAGGTGCTCCATGGATTCGAAGAACAGGGGGCGGCCGGTGGTGAGGGTCTCCACACCGGGCAGCCGGGCGTCGAGTCCTACGCCGTCGAAGCGGTCGAGGAAGCCCTGGGGGAAGCCGGTCTCCCAGGCGAGGAACAGATGCCGCTCGTGGAGGAGGTAGATGGCCAGTTGACGGCCGCCGAACGCGGGCAGCAGCTCATCGGTGACGACGGCCGAGACCTGGCGGGCGGTGACGGCCTCGGTGAGGGCGATGGCGAGGGCCACCGGGCGGTAGAGGCCGGTGGACCGCCCGGTCAGCGCGCCCAGCGGCCCGGCGGGGCGGTCGGCAGGCGCTCCGGGCGGGAGGCCGACGGGCCGTTCGGCGGGGTCGAGGGTGACGGTGACGCCGTCGTGGCCCGAGTACAGGGTCACCTCCAGCCAGGTCTCGTCGGCGCGGCGGGCGACGAACGCGACCGGGGCGCGGGCCATCAGGGCGGCCCGGAAGTGGTCCTCGTACACGGGATCCGCGAGCCAGGGCAGGGCCTCCCACAGGACGCGGCCCGCCAGTTCGGGCCGGCCCCGGCCGAGCAGGGTCTCGGCGCTGGTGTTGGCGTAGGTGACCCGGCCGAGCCGGTCGACGGAGAGCATGGCGCGGGGCAGCCGGTCACCGGCCTCCGTGACGGCCTGGCCGGGGCCGAGGTCGACGAGGAATCCGTGGAGTACGGCGGGGGCGGCGCCGGGCCCCGGGTCCCCGGCGGGACCGGGGCGGGCGGGGAAGGCGACGGGGCCCGCGCCCGGTCCCGTGTGCGGTTCGGGGCGGACGGAGACCTCGGAGAGCTCCACGAGATGCGCCCGGCCGTCGACGCCGCGCAGCCGGATCCGCCGGGCATCCGGACCGTCCGCCGCCCCGGTCCTGCGGGCGACGGCGCGCAGCCCGAGGCCGTCCTCGGGGGTGAGCCGGTCGGTGAAGGCCGTCAGGGTGCCGGGGAAGTCCTCGGGCCGGTGTCCCAGGATGCGGCAGAACACGGCGTCCCCGGTGACGGCGTCGGTGCGGAGGTCCCAGGTGAAGTGGCCGATACGGACGGGCGGCGCGCTCAGGGACGGCATCTGGGCGGACAGCGGCTCGGCGTTCCAGCCGATCTCCGTACCGCGGTCCCGGAGAGCGCCGAGCGCCGCGCCGAGCCGGTGGGCCGTATCGCTCATACGGCGCCGGTCGCCGTGGACGACGGGGCGGCCGGGGGTGACGGCCCGCAGAACGGCGAGCACCCCGAACCGCTCGTTCCCGTCGCCCACCGGGGCGTAGAACCCGCTGAAGGGGAACGGCAGGCTCACCATGAGCTGCGGGAAGCGGCGCATGGCCTCCTCGGCGTCCGCGAGATAGACGGGGCGGCCCGAGCGGAACACCTGGGCCGCCGGGAAGGGCCGGTTCACATGCACCCGCCACCAGGGGCGGAAGAGCCTGCTGGGCAACCCGGTCATCACGGCGAGCCGCAGCAGCCCCTCCGTATCGGAGCGGAGATAGACACCGCCGGAGAAGCCGCCGACCGCCTCCGTGGCCCCTACGGCGGCCTCGGCGAGCAGAAGCTCCAGCTCCGTCGGTGTGCCGGGGGCGGCACCGGACCGCCGGGGGACGTCCCCGGTCGCGCCGTTCGAGGTCACACAGCCAGCATGCCCGGCGCTCGCCCGGGAGGCATTTTCGGCGTCGGCATCCCGGGGCCCGCGCCCGTGGCCCCGTGGTGGGGTCCCCTCTTCCGGCAGGCCGGCGATCGAGGCTTGTCGCGGGTCACAGACCGAGGGCCGTCAGGCCGGGATGGTCGGCGGGGCGGGGGCCCTGGGGCCAGTGGAAGAGGCGGGCCGACTCCGGGATGGGGACGTCGTTGATGGAGGCGTGCCGGGTCCGCATCAGGCCGTCGGCGTCGAACTCCCAGTTCTCGTTGCCGTAGGAACGGAACCAGGCGCCGTCGGCGTCCCGCCACTCGTAGGCGAAACGCACCGCGATCCGGTCGTCGCCGTGCGCCCAGATCTCCTTGATCAGCCGGTACTCCCGCTCGTGGTGCCACTTACGGGTCAGGAAGGAGACGATCTCGGCCCGGCCGGTGATGAACTCGGAGCGGTTTCGCCACCGGGAGTCCCCGGTGTACGCGAGGGCCACCCGCTCGGGGTCGCGGGTGTTCCAGGCGTCCTCGGCGAGCCGGGTCTTGAGGACGGCGGACTCGTGGGTGAAAGGGGGGACGGGCGGGCGACTGGGCACGGGGCCTCCTGTCGGGGCGGACGGAATGGCGGAACACCGGTGGAGAACGATCGTTCTCCACCGTCGCCCGCAGCCTATCGAGAACGGTCGTTCTCCGCCAGTCACCCCCTTCCACCGGGACGGTTCCCGGCCCGGCCCCCGTCCACCTACCGTCCGGTATCCGAGACGGTGCATCACAGCGCCCCCGGTGCGCCCCGCCGACTGGGCTATGTTGAGCGGGAGCGGGACGAGAAGGAGTGACACCGGTGCCATCAGATCAGCAGGCACGCGCACAGGCGTCTGCGATCACGCCGGGAACGCGCGAGCCCATCGCCGAACCCGCCCCGGCGGACCGGGTCCTGGCGCTCTTCGGCGGCCACCGGCTCTCGCCGGGCCAGCGGCGCATCGCGCGCTACATCACCGACCACCTCACCGAGGCCGCCTTCCTCTCGATCACCGATCTCGCGGACCGGGTCGGGGTCAGCCAGCCCTCGGTCACCCGGTTCGCCGCCTCCGTCGGCTTCAGCGGCTACCCGGCGCTGCGCGAGGCGCTCCAGCCCATCGCCCTGAACGCGATCGCGGGAGTCCCCGACCCCCGTGAGCAGATCCGCCGCAATGAACTCCAGGCGGCGGTCGACGCCGAGATCGACAATCTGGAGAGTCTGCGGCGACTGCTCGCCGACACCGACCGAATCCTGGATCTCGGCCGCGAGCTGGCCCGCTCCGTACCGCTCACCGTTCTCGGCCTGCGGATCTCGGTCTCCCTCGCCGAGTACTTCGCCTACGCCGCCCGCCGGATCCACCCCGACGTCAGGACGGTCACCCGCGGCGGGAGCGTCGCCTACGACGCGCTGCTCCAGTCCCGGGAGGCGGGCGGCACCTGGGTGCTGGCCTTCGCGATGCCCCGGCACGCGAACGAGACCCTCGCGGCGACGCGCGCCGCGCGGGCGGCGGGGCTGAGGGTCGCCCTGATCACCGATCTGCCGCTCGGCCCGCTCGCGGACGAGGCGGACGAGCTCCTGGTGGCCGCCACCGGATCGCGGCTGGTCTTCGACTCGTACGCGGCGCCGGGCGTTCTGTCGGCCGCCCTGCTCCAGGCGATGGCGGACGCGGATCCCCAGCGCACCCAGACCCGGCTCGAAAGCTATGAACACGCCGCCGAGCAGCACGACTTCTTCCTCGACGACTGAGCCCCGAGCCCGGCCGCCGTCGCCGGTGGGCACATTCCCGTACGCCCGGCCTATGACAACACCCCCCGAACCGCTCCTCGTTGGACAACACCCGGCGAACCGGACTGCATGAAAATTTTCTTACCCTTGCGTACTCGACGGTATATATATTTACTTCGAGAAGTGGTTCGGAGATCAACAGGATCGATCGGATCCCATGACCGCCCACGCCTTGAGGAAGGCCGGCCGACCGCGACCGTATGGACGCACCACCGCGCCACCGGCCCCTTCCTCTCCGTCCTCCCGGCGCACCACGCGCCGCGCAAGAACCGGGCATCGCGCCCCGACGCACTCCTCCTCGCGTCGTCGCCGCGATTCCCGTACGGGCCTCCGGTCCCCTGCGGATGCCCACCCGGCGGCCTCGGCCCAACCCCTATAGGCCGGGGCCGCCAGAATCTTCCGGGGCGGCCCGCCGTCCCGGACCCGTCACGGCTGGAGCGACGACGATGCACCGGACTCCCTCACCGGCCGATCCGGACTGGCCGCTCCAGGTCGCCGCGCCCGGCACCCCGGAGTGGGAGCACACCGCGAGCCGCTGGCTGCGCGGCCTGGTCCCGGCGCGTTACGCCACGTATCCGACCCTCACCCGGCACCCCGTCGTCCTGGCCCGCCACGCCCGGCTTCAGCTCCAGCACGAGATCAGGGTCGTACGGGCCGGACTCCAGAGCTGCCGGGCCGAGCTCCCGCCGCTCGGGGTCTCCCATCGGATCGTCGAGAGCGCGATCCTGATGTACGCGGCCGAGCTGGACCAACTCGACCGGCTGGCGCGCGGGGTCCGCCTGGTGACGGCGGCACTCGTCGCCGACGCACGGGCCCGCGAGCAGCGCTCCACCGCTCCGGAGCAGGGCACGTCCGGGCGCCGCCGAGGCCGCGCCGCCGTCTGACCGTCCCCGCGGCCGGCCCGGCACGCCCCCCGCGCCACCGCGTGACACCCGCGCGCGCCGACCCCGCGCCACCGCGTGACGCCTTCGCGCCGCCTCTGCGCCGCCCCCGCGCGGCCGGCGCACACACCGCCCTCTCGCGCCCGGGCACCTTCGCGCACGCACGCCCGCGGCCGTCCGCCCCTCGGTCACCGCCGAAAGATCGCACGACCCCCACTTGCCATTTCCATACCCCCTAGGGGTATATTCTCCTCTCGCCCGAAGGGATACCCCCGAGGGGTATGGAATCACAGGAGAGGGGACGGGCTATGCCAACCGTCAATCCGCGGCGCTGGTGGGCACTTCTGGTGCTGGCCACCGCGCAGTTCATGGTGATCATGGACACTTCGATCATCGGTGTGGCGCTCCCCGAGATGCAGCGCGACCTGGGCTTCGCCCCCGAGGACCTCCAGTGGGTCTTCAACGCGTATGTGATCGCCTTCGGCGGACTGCTGCTCCTCGGCGGCAGACTCTCGGACCTGCTGGGAGCCCGCCGGGTCTTCATCGGCGGCTGGGTGGTGCTGATCGCCGGATCGGTGGTGGCCGCGGCGGCGACCACGGCCTGGGTGGAGGTCGTCGGACGCGCCGTGCAGGGTGTGGGCGGCGCGCTGATAGCCCCGGCGTCGATGACTCTGCTGATGATGCTCTTCGGGCACAGCCCGAAGGAGCTGGGCAAGGCGATGGCCCTCTACGGCGCCGCGGCCCCGGCGGGCGGTACCGCCGGAGTCTTCCTCGGCGGTGTCTTCACCGAGTGGCTGAGCTGGCCGTGGATCTTCATCATCTACGTCCCGATCGGCCTGGCCACCCTGGCCGCCGTCGGACTGCTGCCCTCCGCCGCGCCCCGTCGCGGAGCGGTCGACGTCGTCGGCGCGGCCGCCGTCACCGCCGGACTGGCCCTCGCGGTCTTCGCCGTCGTCCGGGCCCCGGAGGTCGGCTGGGGCGCCACGGACACGATCCTCCAGCTGATCGGCGCGGCCGTCCTGCTGGGTCTCTTCCTGGTCGTCCAGAAGTCGGTCCGTACACCGCTGATGCCGCTGGCCATCTGGCGGACCCCCGGCCTCGGCATCTCCAACCTGGGGATGGCCCTCCTGGGCGCCGCGTGGATCCCGATGTGGTACTTCCTGAACCTCTACCTCCAGCAGGTCCTGGGCTACGGGGCCTTCGCCAGCGGCGCCGCGCTGCTGCCGATGACGGCGCTCCTGATGGTCTTCATGACGCTGATCACCGCGAGGCTGCTGGGCCGGTGGGGCGCCAAGCCGCTGATCTCCGGCGGTCTGCTGGTCCTGGCGGCCGGGCTGCTGTGGCTCTCCGCGATCGAGCCCACGGGCACCTTCCTGGTGGACGTCCTGCCCGCGTCGCTGGTCGCCGCGGTCGGTATGTCGCTCGCCTACATCCCGGCGATGATGTCCGCGATCTCCCGCGCCCGCCAGGAGGACGCCGGACTCGCCTCCGGCATCGTCAACACCACCTACCAGGTCGGCTCCGCGCTCGGCCTGGCGGCGCTCACCGCGGTCGCGACGTCCCAGGGCGCCGGGAAGCTCGGCGATCTGCCCGCCCTGACCGACGGGTTCAGCGCCGCGTTCGTCGGCGCCGCCGCGGTCGCCGCGGTGGGTGCTCTCCTCACGGGCCTGCTGATGCGGGGCGGCGCGCCCGCGGCACCGGCCGACCAGCCGGAGCCGGTGGGCTCTTCCCGGTAGCCCGCACCCCACGAACTCCTCCACGAGGGCCCGTGCCCCTGTGGAGGAGTTCGGCCCGTGCCGTGTCTCAGGTAACGGACGAGTCCTGGGCGGACAGTTCTCCGGCCAGTTCCATACAGCGCAGCCGGGCCGGGGAGAAGTCGTACGGCATCCTGCCGATGGCTTCGAGCACGCTCATGGAGCCGGCCTGCCGCCTGCCGGAGCCGGTGGCGGCCTCGTCCTCGCCGTCATCGGCGGCAGCGGGGTGCAAGGCGTCCCAGGCGTCGAAGAGGGCGTCGTCGTCCTTGTCTAGACCGGACTCCTCGATGACGGCCTGCAGGGCGTTTTCGAAGGCGTGCCGCTCGGCGGCCACATGAGCCACCCGTGGATCGTCGACGGCGACGCTGTCGTCGAGTGCCTCCTCGGCGGCGTCGACGCGGTCGGAATCCTCCCGCAGGGTGGGATGCGTGGCCAGGGCGATGAACCGAGTGGCCTGGACGGCCGCGCCGAGCGGGCCGAAGATCCGCTCGGTGACCAGCAGAGTGTCCAGGTCCGTCTGGCGCAGGGAGCCCTCGGGCAGGCTCTTGAGGCGTTCGGTGACGAAGTCGGAGAGCAGGCCCATCCGGCTGCCTTCGGTGCGCATCCGCCGCACGGCGGCCCGTTGCCGCCGCAAGGTCGCCTCCCGCTCGGCGAGGGTCTCCTCCAACCGCTCCAGGATGCCCGCGATGCCTTCCCCGCCGTCCGCGCCCGCGGAAGCCGTGCCGGTGGTGAAGGCGTCGCGGATGTCGTCCAGGGCGATCCCGGCGTCGGCCGTCCTGCGAATCCACAGCAGGCGGATCAGGTCCTCGTACGCGTAGCGGCGGCGGCCGTCGCCGCCCCGCTCGGGCTCGGGAAGCAGACCGATCTCGTGGTAGTGGCGAATCGCCCGCGGCGTGCTGCCGGCGAAGGCCGCCGCGTCACCGATCTTGACCTGGCGGGGCGGCAGGAAGGACGCGTGCATGAGCGGGGACCTTTTCTCCGGGGATACGGGCGCAGGTCCACCCGACCATATGCCGCTACGGAAGGTGCAACCCCCGCACACCGCTCCACGCCGGTGCCGCGAAAGGGGCCCTTGCTCCGCGATGACCGCAGACCCTCCGGTTTCGATGCCGCTCGTGACGTTCCTGTCGTGCGCCGGCCGGCCGCAGGGGCGTCATATGAGCAGGCGACGGCGGTAGCCCTCGGCCACCGCAGAGGCCCGGTCACGAACGCCGAGCTTGTCGTAGATGTGCTGGAGATGGGTCTTGATGCTCGCTTCGCCGATGAACAACGTCGCCGCGGCCTCCCGATTCGAATTGCCGTTCGCGACCAACTGCAGCACCTCCTTCTCCCGGTCGGTCAGTGTGCCGGCCCCGGGCCTCCGGACCTGCTCCATGAGATGCCGCGTCACGGACGGCGCGAGCACCGACTCGCCACGCGCGGCCGCCCGGACGGCTCGCATCAGTTCGTCGGGCAGGGCGTCCTTCAGGAGATATCCGATCGCGCCCGCCTCGATCGCCGGCAGGACGTCGCTCTCGCTGTCGAAGGTGGTCAGGACCAGCACTCGGACACCCGGGGCCCGTTCGCGCAGGGCAGCGGTCGCGGCGACGCCGTCCATCACGGGCATCCGAAGGTCCATGAGCACGACATCCGCCGCCAGCAGCCGCGCACGCTCGATGCCCTCGGCTCCGTTCGCGGCCTCACCGACCACGACGATGTCCTCGGCGCCCGCGAAGGTGTCGCGAAGACCGCCCCTCACGATCGGATGGTCGTCGACCACTACCAGTCGGATCATCGGCCGGTCTCCCCCTCTGCCCTGGTGCCCCCGGGGGCGATCGCCGGAACGCGCGCACTGACGGACGTTCCTTCACCCGAGGTGCTCTGTACCTCTATACGACCGCCGACCCCTCTGATGCGCTGCCGCATGCTCGTCAGGCCGAAGCCGGTGCCGGCCCCTTTCGCGAACCCGCGTCCGTCGTCCCGTACGTCCAACAGCACCTCGGTGCCCGTATACGACAGCGTGACACCGACGCGCGAGGCCTCCGCGTGCTTCGCCACATTGGTCAGCGACTCCTGCGCGACCCGGAAGAGCGACACCTCGATCGCCGGGCTCAGTGGCTCCCGGGCTCCGGTGACCTCCATCCGCGCGGTGATCCCCTGGTCCCGCGACCATCGCTCGGTCAAGGTGCGCAGGGCGTCGGGGAGGTGCGCCCGCCCGAGTTCCCGGGGGGCGAGCGCCCGCACGGACCGTCTGGCCTCGGTCAGACTGCCGCGCGCGAGCCGGAGCGCCCGCGCGACGTGCTCGTCCGTCTCGCCCCGCGCACTCGCGGCACGCTCCGCCGCCTGGAGCTGTGTGATGATGCCGGCGAGACCCTGGGCGAGAGTGTCGTGGATTTCGCCGGCCAGTCGCTGCCGCTCGTCCTGCGCCCCGGACTCACGGGCCTGGGCGACCAGTTGCGCATGGAGCCCGGCGTTCTCGTGCAGGGCCGCCTCGAGTCGCTCGACGAGCTCCTCCCGCTTGCGTTCCTCCGGTTCGCTGCGCGCCGTCAGCAGGATTCCCACCCCGATCGCCGCGGTCTGCACGGCGACGATCAGGATGAACTCCGCGAGTACGTCCGTGGCCGGGTCGGCCCATACCCGCAGCGCCGAGCCGTTGAGGGCCACGGAGGTGGCCAGAACTCCGAGCACGCCCAACGGCCACGGCCTGAGCAGGTAAGCGTGGAAGAAGCCCGCGACGGTGAAGACGAGGAAGATGTCGGAGTACGTCATGAGGGTGGTGCACAGCGCCAGCAGCCCGACGAAGAAGATGCCCGCCGGCACGGGCCGGAGCGTCCTCCTCCTGATGGGCAGCGTGTGACCGAACAGCACCCACAGCACCGAGACCGCGACCAGACCGAGGACGGCCGCGCCCTCGGGCCTGAAGCGGTCGCCGTAGGCCGGAAGCACCCACGAGAAGTAGACCGCCGTCGAGATCGCCAGGAGCAGCCAGGGTGTGATCAGCTGCAGAAAGTCCCAGACCCGTAGCTGCTCCTCCTTCCACGCCAGCCGGGAGCGATGCGCGCTCTCCGCCGCTTCCGCGACGGCGGATTCACGCGTCACGGAACTCGGACGCTCACCAGCCCCGGCATCCTCCGTCATCGACATCTACTCCCAGCGGAAGAGCTTGGCTGCGATCGCGCTCGCGGTCACCGCGACACCCGCCATTATGGCGATCTGCAGCCAGAAGGGCTGCCCACCTGCGGTGGCGGTGACCTCGCCCGCTTCGGCGGACCACGCCGAGGTGAGAGCCTGCAGCCCGGGCGGTATGAATTCGCCGACCTCGCGCAGCACGTCGGGCATGAGGACTCGGGGCAGGAAGGCTCCGCCGGAGAACATCAGCGCGACGAACAGAAGAGTACCGATCTGGTTCGCGGCACCGCTCGTGCGGGCCACGGCCGCGGAGATCATGCCGATCCCGAACAGTGCCGCGTAGCCGACGACGAAGGCGACGACGAACTTCAGGGGCCGCTCGGGCGGCGCGATGTCCAGCACCGCCCACGCGAGGAAGATCATGAGTGCCGCGGAGACCACCACGGAGGCGAACGCGACCGTCGTCTGTGCGAGCAGGACACTCCGCGGATGCGCGGGAGTGGTCGACAGCCTGCGCAGGATGCCGCGCTCACGATACGTCGCGATCACCGCCGGGATGTGCTGCACGGCGATCATCACCATCCCGAACACCAGGGCGGTCGGCGCCCAGATGTCGATGGACCGGAGCCCGCCGGTTTCCGGCGACGGCTCTCTGAGCGCCGGGACAGCACCCAGGCCGAGCAGGAGTCCCGCCGGGAACAGCACACCGAAGACGACGGTGGCGGACTCCCGGAGGAAGAGTTTCGTCTCGACCTCGACCATCTTCAGGAGAGCGCGCATCAGCCGGCCCTCCTCTCGGAGGGTTCCGGGGACGCCGGGGCGCGTCCCGTGAAGGCCAGGAACGCGTCGTCGAGGTTGCGCTGGTCGACGCGGAGATCCTCCGCCACGACCTGCGCCCTGGCGAGGGCCCCCGCGACACTGGTCAGCAGCTGTCCCCCGCCGGTGACCAGCCAGCGGCTCCCGGTGATCTCGACATCGGTCACGTCGGGAAGCCCGGTCAGGACGCTCTTGTCCAGGGGTTGACTCACACGGAACCGGACCTGCCGCGTCGCGCTCGACTGCGCGATCAGCCCCGCGGGCGTCCCCACCGCGGCGACCCGGCCGCCGTCGATGACGGCGATCCGGTCGCTGAGGCGCTCCGCCTCGTCCATGAAGTGCGTGACGAGGAGGATCGTGACGCCCCTGTCGCGGACCCGTTCGACGAGGCTCCAGGTGTCGCGCCTCGCCTGCGGGTCCAGTCCCGTCGTGAGTTCGTCGAGAATCGCGACCTTCGGATTGCCGACCAGGGCGAGCGCGATCGAGAGCCGCTGCTTCTGCCCGCCCGAGAGGGCCTTGTACCGCGTGTCGCGCTTCTCGGTGAGACCGAGGAGATCCATCAGCTCGCGCCGGTCGGCGGGGTTCCGGTAGAAGGAGCTGTAGAGCTCCAGGGCTTCGGCGACCTTGATCGCGTCCGGGAAGCTGCTCTCCTGCAGTTGCACGCCGAGCAGCTCACGCGCCTCCGCCCGGTCCTCGACCGGGTCGAGTCCCAGCACGGAGATCGAGCCCGAGTCGGGCGTTCGCAGGCCGGCGACGCTCTCGACGGTCGTCGTCTTGCCGGCGCCGTTGGGCCCGATGATGCCGAAGATCTCCCCCTCCTCGACGGTGAAGGAGACATCGTCGACGGCGACATGCCGCCCGTAACGTTTGTGCAGATTGCGCACTTCCAATGCGGTCATACCGCGAAGTTACGGGCGTACCGCACCTCGCCACATCGACCGTGGCGTCCGGGCCCGGGTTGATTCGCGCCTCCACCGTTCGGTGGATCCGCGGGACCACGGTGGGATGATCACGGTATGGATCACCACGACGACCCCCACGAGAACCCGTACGTCACCGTCCTCGCCTACGAGAACCTCCCGGGCGGCGCGAAGCCCCCCGCCGCGCTGCGGGGTTGACTGCGGGATCGCGGGGTCGACTGGCTTCCGTTCACGGGCGACGAGATCCGGTACGAGCTGGCCTGCGGGCCCGGCACCGACGGGCGTTGGCGGGGCTACTACGACATCGCCGTACGCGCCGCGTCGCTGTGGCGGCTGGGCCTCCACCCCGATCAGCCCACGGCCCGCCGCGACGGGCCGTCGCCGCCGGGGTGGTGGCACGCCGAGGCCGAGCGGCGGCACCGCGGACGGTGACGCCTCCGTGGAAAACGGGCGCCCCGGGGACCCCTCAGCGGGAGACGGCCCGGCGGGCCCGGAGTGCCGTCGTCACCGACCAGCCGAGACCACCCGCGGCGATCAGGACCAGCGCCAGTTCGGGCCAGGCGCCCGCCCGGGTCGCCGGGGTCAGGGACGAGCGCAGCGGGACCTCGGCGACCAGGGCGCCGGGGGTGAACAGCTTCGTCTTCTCGACGACCTCGCCGTCCGGCATGATGACGGCGCTGACGCCGCTGGTGACGGGGACGACCACGGAACGCCCGTGCTCGACGGCCCTGATCCGGTCCATGGCGAGCTGCTGGTAGGTCATCTCGCTCCGGCCGAAGGTGGCGTTGTTGCTCGGTACGGAGATCAGCTGGGCGCCGTTGGTGACGGTGTCCCGTGCCATGTCGTCGAACGCGGCCTCGAAGCAGGTGACCAGGCCGACCTTGGTGCCCGCGAGATCGAAGACGCCGACCTTGTCGCCGGGGCCGAAGTCGCGGCGGACCCGGTCCACGTCCTTGCTGAACAGCCGGACGAAGGAGCGCATCGGGATGTACTCGCCGAACGGCTGGACGTGCCGCTTGTCGTAGGTGTTGACGGGGCCCCGCTCGGGGTCCCATTCGATGAGGGTGTTTCGCAGTTTCCCGGTCTCGGGGGTGAGGACCGCGCCGACGACGGTCGGGACCCCGATCGCCTTCACGGCCCGGTCGATGACCATCCGGGCGTCGGCGTTGGCGTACGGGTCGATGTCGGAGGAGTTCTCCGGCCAGAGGACGAAGTCGGGCTGCGGTTCCCGGCCCGCCTTCACATCGGCGGCGAGCTGTTCGGTCCGGCGTACGTGGTTGTCCAGCACCGCGCGCCGCTGGGAGTTGAAGTCGAGGCCGAGCCGGGGGACGTTGCCCTGGATCGCCGCGACGGTCGCGGTGCCGTCCTCGGCGGACGCGTCGACCAGCGGGCGGGCCGCCACCGCGGCGGTCGCCGGGACCAGGACGGCCAGCAGCGCGGCGGCGAGCGGGCGGCGCGGCAGGGGCCCGCCTCGGCGGCGGTGGGCGGCGACCCGGCGCCCGGTCTCGTACAGACCGAATCCGCACAGGACGACCGCGAAGCCCAGGACGGGCGTACCGCCGAGCGCCGCGAGCGGCAGGAACACACCGTCGGCCTGCCCGAACGCGACCTTGCCCCAGGGGAAGCCGCCGAACGGCACCCGGGCCCGGGCGGCCTCGCCGAGGATCCAGACGGCGGCGGCCCACACGGGCCAGCCGGGGAGCCGGGACACCACGGCGATCCCGAGGCCGGTGCCGCCGATGAACAGCGCCTCGACGGCGGCCAGCGCGACCCACGGCACCGGGCCGACGTCCTCGCCGGTCCAGATCAGCAGCGGCAGCAGGAACGCGAGCCCGGCGAGGTAGCCGAGACCGAATCCGGCCCGTGCGCGACGACCGCGCAGCGCCCAGCCGAGGAGGGCGAACGCGGGCAGCGCCAGCCACCACAGCGGGCGCGGTGGGAAGCTCGCGTAGAGCATCGCCCCGGCCAGTACGGCGGCCCCCGGCCGGATCAGCCGCGCGAGCGGACGGGGCGCCGCGGGGCCGGGCGCGGGCGGTTCGGTCGGGGCGATGGTCGCGGTCACAGCGGCGAGTCTACGGGAGGGGGGTATCGCCTTCCCGGGCCCCCGGGCAGGTCGGGGGTGGATCGGGAGCGGGGCCCACCACTACGGTGAACGCGGCGGACGACGGGGACCGCCGGAGTACGTTTCGGGGGGCTTCATTCATGATGACGGCTGCGCGGGGGGAGCGCACCAATACGGCGGACGGTGTGGGGATGGCCGTGCTCGGCGCGGCCGTCGGCTGGGCGCTGATCAGCGCGGCGGGCCGGCAGGCCGGTCCCGAGGGCGTGCTGCTCGCGGTCGTGGCCGTCGCCGCGGGGTACGCCTGCGGCCGGATGTCGGGGGCCTTGGTCCCGGTGGCGTCGGCGACGGCGGCGTCCCTGGTTCTGCTCGGGCTGGCGGTCTGCTCGCCGGAGGGGGTGCCGGGGGTGAACGCGCAGTCCCCCGTGGAGCCCGGCGACACGGGCGCGGCGGCGGCCCTGCTGGCGGTGAGCGCGGGGGCCGCGTGCTGTGCGGCGTCGGCGGCGCGGCGGCCGGGGACCCGCGTGGTGCTCCGTGGTCTGGCGGTGGCCGTGGTGGGCACGGCGGTGGCCCTGGGGTCGGCCGCGGGGGTCGCGGCGTCGGCGGCGGTGGTGCTGTGCGCGGTCGCGGTGGCCGGGCGGCGGCGGCGCACCTGGGCGCTGGCGGCGCTGGCCCTGGTGACGGTGGTGGTGGCGGGGGTGTCGTGGGCGGTGGCGAAGGACGCCCTGCCGGACGGCCCGGCCGACTATCTGAGGACGCAGCTCACGGAGAACCGGGTGGCGCTGTGGCAGGACGCGGTCGCCCTGGCGGAGGAGGAGCCGGTACGGGGCGTGGGGCCGGACCGCTTCGAGAATCTGAGCGTCACGGCGCAGCAGACGGCGGGCTCCGACGGCAAACCGCATTCGGCGCTGTTCCAGCAGACCGCGGAGCAGGGTCTGGTGGGCGCGGCGCTGCTGGCGGCGGCGTTCGGCTGGCTGCTGTACGGGCTGTGGCGCTCGCCGCGGCCGACCCCGGTGGTGCTGTGCGCGGCGGCCGCGCTGACGGCGCTCGCGGTGCTGGCCCTGCTGGGGAACGCCCTGAGCTTCGCCCCGGTGACGGCGGGCGCGGGACTGCTCGCGGGCCTGGCGACGGCCCGTGTCCCCCCGTCGGCGGCGGTGGGGAGCCGGCCGGTGGCCCCGGCGGCGGTCGGCTGACGACGCGGGATGCCGGGGGCGGTGCCCGGTCGGGGCGGGGGCGCGTCAGGCCGGAGCCGGGCTCCCGGGGAGCGGCCGGGGTGTGAGGCGGTCGCGGATCGCGCGGACCGCGGCCTCGGCATCGTCGACCGTGACCGTGAACCGCAGTCCGTCACCGAGGGTCACCACGATGCCCTCGCCGCGGCGGACGACGACCGCCGTGCCCTTCTCGGGGCGCCAGCGGTAGCCCCAGCCGCCCCACTGGCGCGGGGTGACGGTGGGGACGACCTCGGCGTGGACGACGTGGGAGAGCGGGATCCGGCGGCGCGGCAGGCCCATATGGCCGCAGCGGATCTCCAGGGTGTCGTTGTCGACCGTCACGGCGACATGGACGAAGGCGAGGGTGCCGTAGAGCATCAGCAGGCCCGCGGTGACACAGCCGACGACGGACATGACCAGCGGGACGACGCCGGAGGTCCAGTCGGCGACGACGGCGAGTTCGATGCCGAGCGCGACACAGGCGGCGCCCGCGACGGCCAGCAGCCACTGGACGCGATTGGTCGCACGGCCCGTCCATACGGCGGGGACGGGTTCGGCCGCGGGGCCCGGTCGCTCGGGCGGGTCGGGGAAGTAGTCCCTCATGCGAAGCAGGGTAACCGGCATCCGGCCCCGTGGCAGGGGGTCCGGAGCAAGGACCACACCGCCGTGCGAAGGCCGGAGAAGTTGATGTTCCGCAGGTCAGCGCGTCGGGACTGCCGTGAGCAGCTGATGGGCCTCGGCGTACTCCAGCGCCTCGGGCGGCAGCGTGTCGACCGCCGTACCGCTGAGGACGACGGTGGGCTTCCCGGCGGGCGCGGCACCGGTCGCGGGCGTTGCGCCGATCCGGCGAAGCGCCTGGGCGGCGACCGCGGCGGCGGAGCCGTGGAGGGTGACGGGTCGGCCGACGGCGGTACGGATGCGTTCGGCGACCAGTTCGTAGTGGGTGCAGCCGAGGACGATGTCGGTGACGTCGGCGGGGGTCAGTGCCGCCGCGGCGGCCACCGCCCGCTCGATACCGGGGCCGTCCGCCCACTGGATCACATCGGCCAGGCCGGGGCAGGGCACCTCGGTGACGGTCGCGGAGCCCGCGAAGTCACGGATCAGTCCCCGCTGGTAGGGGCTGCCGGTGGTGGCGGGGGTGGCCCAGATGGCGACGGAGCCGCCGCCCGCGGCGGCGGGCTTGATCGCGGGGACCGTGCCGATGACCGGGATCGCGGGCTCCAGCGCGGCCCGCAGGGCGGGCAGGGCGTGGACGGAGGCGGTGTTGCAGGCGACGATCAGCGCGTCGGGCCGGTGCGCCGCGGCGGCCCGGGCGGTGGCGAGGGCGCGCCGGGCGACGTCCTCGGGGGTCCTGGGACCCCAGGGCAGCCCGTCGGGGTCGGAGGAGAGGACGAGTTCGGCGTCGGGTCGCAGGCCGCGCACGGCGGCGGCCGCGGGGAGGAGGCCGATCCCGGAGTCCATGAGCGCGATCTTCACCCGGTCACCATAGTCGACGGAGCGTGCCCGCCCGGTCCCGTGCGGCAGACTGCGGCCCATGAGCGTCCTCGCCGCGATCGCCGTCGTGTCCCTGCTCTCCTGGGTGTGGCTGCTGCTGGCCCGGGGTCTGTTCTGGCGGACGGACCAGCGGCTGCCGCCGCGGACCGATCCCGGGGTGTGGCCGGATGTGGCGGTCGTCGTCCCGGCCAGGGACGAGGCCGGGGTGCTGCCGTCGAGCCTGCCGTCGCTGCTGGCGCAGGAGTATCCCGGGCGGGCCTCGGTCGTCCTGGTCGACGACGGAAGTACGGACGGTACGGGCGAGCTGGCGCGGGCGCTCGCCGACGAGCACGGCGGACTGCCGCTGCGGGTGGTCCGTCCGGGTGAACCGGCCCCGGGCTGGGCGGGCAAGGTGTGGGCGCTGCGGCACGGGATGGCAGCGGCCCGGAGCGGTCCGGTGGTCCCGGGTGGCGGGGAGCCCGGGTATCTGCTGCTGACGGACGCGGATATCGCCCATGCCCCGGACGTTCTGCGGTCGCTGGTGGCGGCCGCCCGGTCGCACCGGCTCGATCTGGTGTCGCAGATGGCGCGGCTGCGGGTGGCGGGCGGCTGGGAGCGGCTGATCGTGCCCGCGTTCGTCTACTTCTTCTGTCAGCTCTATCCGTTCCGGTGGATCAACCGGCCAGGGGGGCGGACGACCGCGGCGGCGGGCGGCTGTGTGCTGGTGTCGACGGCGGCGGTGGAGCGGGCGGGGCTGCCGGATGCGATCCGGGGGGCCGTGATCGACGATGTCGCCCTGGCGCGGGCGGTACGGCGGTCGGGGGGCCGGATCTGGCTCGGTCTCGCCGAGGGCGTGGACAGCGTACGGCCGTATCCGCGGCTGGTGGATCTGTGGCGGATGGTGTCCAGGAGCGCCTATGCCCAACTGCTGCACCATCCGCTGCTACTGATGGCCACGGTGCTGGGGTTGCTGCTGGTGTACGCGGTTCCGCCGGTGGCGCTGGTGGCGGGGCTCGCCGGCGGCGACCCCCTCGCGGCGTGGGCGGGCGGCGCGGCCTGGGCGCTGATGGTGGGGACGTATCTGCCGATGCTGCGGTACTACCGGGTGTCGCCGCTGCTCGCGCCGGTTCTGCCGGTGACGGCGCTGCTGTATCTGGGGATGACGGTGGACTCGGCCGTGCAGCACTACCGGGGCCGCGGCGCGGCGTGGAAGGGGCGGGTGTACGCGCGCCCCGGCAACCCCGCGCCCGCGCCCGAGGAAGGCTGACCGCCGGGCCGCGGCTGAACCGGCGCGGCCCGGCGCGGTGTCACTTGCGGCCGGGGGTCCAGTTCATGCCCCAGCCGTACGCCTGGTCCATGGTCCGCTGGGGACTGACGCCGCGTCGCGGTACCAGGAACTCGGCCTCCCGTTTGACGACCAGTTCGGATCCGGTGTTGGTGATCAGGGCGAGGGCGCAGACGGTCGAGGGGACGGTGCACTCGCCGAGGGAGAACTCGATGGGCGCGCCGTGCTGCGGGGTGAGGGTGACGGTGGCGTCGAGATCGGCGAAGCTGCGCGCGCCCTCGTAGATGGTGACGAAGATGACGATGCGTCGGAAGTGGCGCTGGTGGTCGAGGTTGACGGTGAGGTTCTCACCGGTGGTGCCGCCGGTGCGGTCGTCGCCGTCGAGATGGATCCACGGGGGCTGCCGCAGCGACCCGAAGGCGTTGCCGAGGGCCTGGACGACGCCCTTGCTGCCGTCGGAGAGTTCGTACAGGGCGCACAGATCGAGGTCGAGGTCGCCGTGGAGGACCATGGCCCGGCCGAGTTTGGCACCCCATCCCTTGAACTGCTTGCGGACCTGCCAGCTGAGGTTCACGCGCAGGGCGCCGGAGGTGCCGCCCTGCTTGGTCAGGGAGACGGTCGGCGACTCCTTGGTGAGCGTCACCTTCGTCAGCCGTACGGGAGCGGTGGGCGCCGGAGTCGAGGCCGGGGCCGGCGTCGGGGCCGGGGCCGGGGCCGGAGTCGGAGTCGGAGTCGGCACAGGAGCGGGGGCGGGCGCGGGGGCGGCGGGCGCGGGCGGCGGCGCCGGGGTGTCGACGGTGATACCGAAGTCGGTGGCCAGGCCCTCAAGACCGCGGCTGTACCCCTGTCCCACGGCCCGGAACTTCCACGCGCCCTGACGCCGGTACAGCTCGCCGATGACCAGCGCCGTCTCCACGGTGGCGTCGGTGGTGTCGTAGCGGGCGAGTTCGGCACCGGATCCGGCGTCCACGACGCGTACGGTCAGCCCCGGCACCAGGCCGAACGGGCCGCCGTCGGAGGAGGCCGCGAGGACGATCCGGTCGACGCCGGGCTCGACCCGGTCGAGATCGACGGCGACCGTGTCGGTCACCTCGCCGGACGCGGTCCGCTTCCCCTCGTGCCGTACGGCCCCGGAATCGTGCGCGGGCTGGTTGTAGAAGACGAAGTCGCCGTCGGACCTGACCTTGCCCGTACCCGCGTCGAGCAGCAGGGCCGAGAAGTCGGTATCGGGCACCGCCGGGCCCGTGCGCCGGGCCAGTTCGACGCGGACCCTCGGCGCCGGCACCGGAGTGTTGGCACCTTTGAGCATGGACATGGAGCCTCCCCCATCCCGGGGTCCGGGTCCCCGGACCGCCGGCCCGGGCCGTTTCGGTCGTGTCGTGTCGTGTCGGTTGTCTCATGTCGCGTCGTGCGGATCGGGCCAACCTATTGCCCTCCTGCCCATGATCGGGGACCCCGACTCGCCGGTAACCCGTCCTCAGCTCGCCCTTTACAGGATTCTTGCGTTGTTTCGCGACCGATTTTCCCGGGTTCGCTCCCATTGGGGCACCACCACCCGACGCGTCCCGCGAAAGAACCCCCTTTCCGGACTCCCCAACCGACAGCACAACCCTTAACTTATGAGCCATGACCTCCCCCCGCTCCTCCTACGGCGGCGGCTACTACTCCGCACCCTTCTTCGCCGACACCCCGATCTACGACTCCCTCGTCGCGGAGCGGGGCACGCCTCAGATCGCCCCGATCAGAGTGCCCTCCCCTTACGACACCGGCGCCGGTGCCTATCCTCCGGCGCTCCCGGCGGCGCTGCCCGCCCTCCCGGCGGGCCCATCGGCGGCCCAGCCCGCGCCCCCGTACGGCTATGGACAACAGGGGGGATATCCGGGGCAGCTTCAGCAGGCGGCGGCCCCTTACGTGCCTCCGCAGACCGCGCCCCCGCGGGGCTATCCCGGTCCCGGGGCTCCCCAGCCGCAGCGCCCGGCGCCCGCCGGGTACGAGGCGATGCGCCCGGCCGCGCCCCGGCCGGTGCAACCGCAGGGCCAGGGCCCCGCGGCCTACAACCCCCAGTACCAGCGCCCGTATCCGGGCGGCCAGGGCTACTGACCGGCGGAACAGGGGTCGGGACACCGGCCGGCGGGGCCGCACGGCCCCGCCGGGACCGGCTGTCCGCCCCGTTCCGGCCCGCCGCCCGCGTGACAATCGTCTCCGGACCGCCCTCAACACGCAGCCGGCCCCGCGATGCGTCAACTGCCGCCACCCGTACACGCTACGGTGGGGCGACCCGCTCCGGCGGGTCGCGAATGGCGCTGCGATTCCGGGGTCGCCGGGCGCCGCGCGCACACCACGAGGTGGGGGCAGAGCAGCACGATGGCACAGGGTACGGTCCAGGTCACCCACACTGGCACGTCGCGGTGGCGGCGGCGTACCGGGGAGTACGCGTCCCTCACGGCGGCCCTGGAGGCCGCGGGGGACGGTGATGTGCTGACCGTGGCACCGGGTACGTACCGCGAGAACCTCGTGGTGCTGCGGGCCGTCACTCTGCGCGGGCCGGAGGGTGCCGTCGGCTCGGTGCGGATCGCGCCCGTGGACGGCGTACCGCTGACCGTGCGGGCCTCGGCGACCATACGGGACCTCTACGTCGAGGGTCAGGACGCCACCGTGCCCGCCCTGCTGGTCGAGGACGGTACGCCGGAGCTGTCGGATCTGCGGATCTCCACCCGGTCGGCGGCCGGGGTCGAGGTCCGCGACGGCGCGCGGCCCACCGTGCGCCGGGTCGCCGTCGACAATCCCGCCGGGGTGGGGATCGCCGTCCTGGACGGCGGGGGCGGGGTGTTCGAGGAGTGCGAGGTCGTCGCCGCCGGCCGGGCCGGGGTCTCGGTGCGCGACGGCGGACGGCCCCGGCTGGAGCGCTGCCGGGTGCACCACGCGTCGGGCGCCGGTCTGAGCGTCTCCGGCGACGGCAGTGTGCTGGAGGCCGTCGGCTGCGAGATCTACGAGATCAAGGGCGCGGGGGTCCAGGTCACCGCCCGCGCGTCGGCGATGCTGGACGGCTCCAGTGTGCACCGGACGACCGCCGACGGCGTCACCCTCGACACGGACGCGGTCCTGACGCTCTCCGACTGCGATATCCACGACGTCCCGGAGAACGCGATCGATCTGCGGTCCCGTTCGGTGCTGACGCTCACCCGGTCCACGGTCCGCGCCTTCGGCCGCAACGGGCTCTCGGTCTGGGATCCGGGGACCCGGGTCGACGCCAACCAGTGCGAGATATACGACAGCACCGGCGACTACCCGGCGGTGTGGATCAGCGACGGCGCGACGGTCGTCCTCGACGCCTGCCGGGTCCACGACGTTCCGGACGCGCTCTTCGTCCTCGACCGCGGCTCCCGCGCGGACGTGGTGGACAGCGACCTCTCGCAGATCCGCAACACCGCCGTTTCGGTGAGCGACGGCGCCACCGCCCAGCTCGACGACTGCCGGATCACCCAGGCGTCCACGGGCGCCTGGTTCCGGGACCACGGCAGCGGCGGCACCCTCAACAACTGCACCGTCGACGGCGCGCAGACCGGTGTGATCGTCACCAAGGGCGCGGATCCGCTGATCGAGCGGTGTACAGTCACCTCCCCGGCCGAGGCCGGGTTCTATGTCTCCGCCGAGGGCCGGGGGACGTTCCGCGACTGCCGGGTCACCGGCAGCGGGGGCTATGGATTCCATGTGACGGACGGCTGCCGGACGGCCCTGAGCGGCTGCCGCACCGAGCGGTGCGACCGGGGCGGCTACGAGTTCGCGGACCGGGGGCTGCTGACCGTCGAGGACTGCACCGGTGACGAGTCGGGGGTGCGGCCGCCGGCGGCCGTGCCGGCCCTGTCCGCGGACCCGGTGACGGCCACCGTCACCAGGGCCGCCCCGGGTCCGCTCGCCACCGGAGCCGCCTCCGCCGTACCGCCCGCCCCGGCCCCCGGGCCGGTGGCCGCGCCGCCCGTCGAGGCCCGCGCGTCCGAGGACGTCCTGGGCGAACTGGACGCGCTGGTGGGGCTGGAGAGCGTCAAGCGCGAGGTCAGGTCCCTCACCAATATGATCGAGGTGGGCCGGCGCCGTCAGGAGGCCGGCCTCAAGGCCGCTTCGGTCCGCCGCCATCTCGTCTTCACCGGCTCCCCCGGTACCGGGAAGACCACCGTGGCCCGGCTCTACGGCGAGATCCTCGCGGCCCTCGGGGTGCTGGAGCGGGGCCATCTCGTGGAGGTCTCCCGGGTGGACCTGGTCGGCGAGCACATCGGCTCGACCGCGATCCGTACCCAGGAGGCGTTCGACCGGGCCCGGGGCGGGGTCCTCTTCATCGACGAGGCGTACGCCCTCTCCCCCGAGGACTCCGGCCGTGACTTCGGCAAGGAGGCCATCGACACCCTGGTGAAGCTGATGGAGGACCACCGGGACGCGGTGGTGGTGATCGTCGCCGGCTACACCGCCGAGATGGAGCGTTTCCTCGCGGTGAACCCCGGTGTGGCGTCCCGGTTCTCCCGGACCATCACCTTCCAGGACTACGCGGCGGACGAGCTGCTGCGGATCGTGCGCCGGCAGGCGGACGAGCACGAGTACCGGCTGGCGGACGGCACCGCCGACGCGCTCGTAGCCTACTTCGAGAAGCTGCCGAAGGGCCCTGCGTTCGGCAACGGCCGGACCGCGCGCCAGACCTTCGAGGCGATGGTCGAGCGGCACGCGGGCCGGGTGGCCGCCCTGGACGAGGCCGACACCGACGCCCTCACCCTGCTGTACCCGGACGATCTGCCCGAGCCGCGCTGACCGCCCCGGTCCCGCCGCGGCCGGGACCCGGCTGGCGGGGCACGCCCGGGATCAGCCGGAGCAGTTCGGTACGGGCGGCGGCGAACCCCGGATCGGCCTGGTAGTCGGAGTGCCCGAGGATCGGGTCCGGCAGCGGACGGCGGGCCGAGCGCCCGTAGGCGACGGGATCCCGCAGCGCCGGACGGTCGGGCGCGGGCCGCGCCCCCTCGGGCACCAGGACCGGGCCGCCGATGGGATCGGTATGCCGCCACAGATTGGTCCAGCAGTGCGTCTCGTCGCGGAGCGCGGCCAGCGCCTCGGGGCCGAAGTAGGCGGGGAACCAGCGGCCGTACAGCCGCTCCAGCGGTGAGCCGTACGTCAGCAGCGCGACCCGGGAGCGGACCTCGGGCGACAGCTGCCATACGGCCGCCGCGGCCAGCACGCTGCCCTGCGAGTGGCCGGAGATGACAAGCCGTCCGCCGCTGCTGCGGGTCCGCTCGGTCCAGGTCGACATCCGCCAGGTCAGATCGGGTACGGCGCGTTCCGCGTAGCAGGGCGGCGCGAAGGGGTGGGCGGCGCGCGGCCAGAAGGTGCCGACGTCCCACAGGATTCCGATGGTGCGCCGCGCGGAAGCGTCGCGGTAGGCGCGCCGCCCCCAGGTGACGAAGAGGAGGAATCCGAAGCCGATCAGCCAGGAGCCCAGCGACTGGGCGGTCTCGGCGGCCGCTTCGGCGAAGCCGCCGCCGAACGCCCGGCCGGGGACGTCCCCGCTGAGCCCGGCCCCGGTCACCGCGCCGGCGCCGAGGGCCACGGTCAGCACGGCGACCACCCCGATGATCGTGGGCGCCGAGTCGGTGATCCGGGCCGCCGCCCGGACCCGGGAGATTCCCCGGGTCCGGATCGTGTCGGGCCGCCAGCCGTTGTCGCCGAGGCGGGCGATTCCCGGTGTGGCGGGACGGGATTCGACGGCCTCGTACTCGGCCTCGACGGTACGGGCCAACGCGCGGGCCCGCCGCCAGGTCCGCAGCGCCAAGGCGGCGGCGGGTACCAGCAGCAGTACCAGCAGGACCGGGATCACGGACGCCTGCCAGCTCAGCAGGGTCGGCGGGCCGGGGATCCGGCCGTCGGTGCCGGGGGTGCCCGGGGTGCCGGAGCCGTCCAGCCAGTCGGCGACCCGCTGGGCGATCCCGCCGGTCATCACCCCGCCCAGGGCGCAGGCGAGGACGGTGACCGCGGGCCCGCCGAGACCGCCGAGGACGCTGCGGGCGTGCCGGGCGCGGCGCTGGAGGACGACGGCGACGACCGCGAGGACGAGGACGAACCCGCCCTGGAGCACACCGAGTACGGCGAAGAGCGACGCGCCCGGCAGGGTGCCGGACGACTCCCACGCGGGTCGGGACCAGGCGGCGTACAGCAGGGACAGGGCGAGGAGGGCGAGTGCCGCGCCGGGCAGGGCGGTGACGGCCGTCCGGTCGGCGCGGGCGTCGAAGCGGCGCTCGGTACGGGCGCGGCGGGAGACCACCCAGACCACGGCGACCAGTCCGATGAGCAGCGCGCCTTCCAGGAGGCGGCCCCAGATCGCCGGGACGGCGGAGCCGCCGGCCCGGTCGTGGCGGGCGGCGGCCCCGGTGACGGCGGCGGCGACGGTGAGGAATCCGGCGGCGGTGTGGGCGGCGCGGAGCCGGGCGACATGGCGGCGGCCGTACCAGAATCCGGGCCGGCCGAGCGCCGGGCGCAGCGGCGGCCTCGGCGGGACGCCCGGGCAGCGGCCCGCGCCGGTCCCGTCGTCCTCCTCCGGCTGCTCCTCCTCGACATCCGGTTCGGACTCGGGTCCGGGGTCGTCCGCGGGGCCCGTTCCGCCGTCGGCCACGTCGGCGCCGGTCGGGGGGCGCTGGGACTCGTAGGCGGTCCAGGTGCGGTGGGACAGGTACCACAGCAGTCCGACCAGCGCGGCCGGGATCAGGGCGGCGAGGGCGAGCCGCCGTCCGGGCTGGGACCACCAGCCGCCGCGGTCGGCGGCGAGGAAGCCGAGCCAGGACCGCTCCCCGGTGCACCGTTCGGTGCCCGCGCACTGCCAGGCCAGCAGATCGAGGGCGACCTCGCAGGCGGCGGCGGTCATCAGCACGGTCAGGCTGAGGGCGATCAGCCGGACCAGTGCCCCGTACAGCCGCATCGACTTGGCCCGGCCCCAGGCGCGCGGGCGCATCCAGTGCGCGAGGTTGACGACCATGAAGGGCAGCAGCAGGAGCCAGAGGGCGCGGGCGCTGTTGCCGGAGGTGAGATTGGACCAGACGTACGCTTCGGGGACCGGCTCGCCGCGGCCGCGCGCCGGGTCGGTGTCGGCGTGTTCGTCGTCGGCGCGGCGGAAGACGGCGGCCTTGTCGTCACCGGATATCCGGACGGTGCGGGGGTCGCCGAGCATGGACTGGGGAGTGGCCCCGCCGACGCCGTGGACGAGGAGTTCGAGCGCCGGGCCCGGGGCGGGCGGGGACGGGGGTTCAGCGGACACGTCGGCGACTCGCTCTCCGGGTCGGAGGCCGTGGGTGGCGGCCGTGGGGCGCGGCGCGCGGACGCCGCTTCTCAGCGCCCCGGATTGTGACAGTTCCCGGGCCCCGGGTCACGGAGTCGGCGCGCCTGCGCGTGCGGCGGGTCGTGGCAGGATGAGGATCACGGTCGGGGGACCGTGTTGGCGCGGCGGCCCCACGCGCCCGCGTGCGCCTGACCGGTGTCGACGACGAAAGGACCGGCTCCCCCGGTGACCGACCAGCAGAACCTGCTCGCCGAACAGCGGCGCGCGCTGATCCTCGACGAGGTGCGCAGGCGCGGCGGGGTGCGCGTCAACGAGTTGACGCGCAGGCTCCGGGTCTCCGATATGACGGTACGGCGGGATCTGGACGCCCTGGCCAGGCAAGGGGTGCTGGAGAAGGTCCACGGGGGCGCGGTGCCGGTCGCGGCGGCCCGTACCCATGAGCCGGGGTTCGAGGCCAAGTCGGGTCTGGAGCCGCGGGCCAAGGAGGACATCGCACGGGCCGCGGCGGCGATGATCGCGCCGGGTACGGCGATCGGTCTCGCCGGGGGGACGACGGCGTTCGCGCTGGCCCGGCTGCTGACCGATCCGGCGGCGCTGCCGGATCTGACGGTGGTGACCAATTCGGTACGCGCCGCCGATGTGCTGTACCACGCGCACCGTACCCGGCCCGGAGCCGCGTCCACCCGGCCCGGTGGTGCGACGGTGGTCCTCACCGGAGGGGTGCGGACACCGTCCGACACCCTGGTGGGTCCGGTCGCCGACGCGGCGATCCGCTCCCTCCACTTCGACGTGTTGTTCATCGGGGTGCACGGGATCTCGGTGGAGGCCGGTCTTTCGACGCCCAATCTGGCGGAGTCGGAGACCAACCGGAACTTCGTCCGGTCGGCGCGGCGGGTGGTCGTGATCGCCGACCACACCAAGTGGGGCACGGTGGGGCTGAGTTCCTTCGCCCGGCTGGCCGAGGTGGACACCCTGGTGACGGACGCGGGGCTGTCCGCGGACGCGCGGGCGGAGATCGAGGAGTGGCTGCCCGGCGGGCTGGTCGTGGCGGACGCGTCCGGGGACGTACCGTGACGGCCTTCCGGCTGGAGCGTACGGTTCCGGCGGCGCCGTCCGCCGTGTGGCGGCGGGTCACCGACTGGCGGGCGCACGCGGCGCTGATCCCCCTGACGTCGGTGGTCCCGGCCGGCCCCCGGCCGCCGGACACGGTCGTGGGCTCGGTGTTCGTGGTGCGTACGGGCATCGGGCGGGCCGGGTTCGACGATCCGATGGAGATCGTGGAGTGGTCACCGCCCGGCGCCTGTGGGGTCGGCCGGTGCCGGCTGGAGAAACGGGGCCGGACCATCCGGGGCTGGGCCGTGATCGAGGTACGGCCCGCGGGGTCCGGGTCGGTGGTGGTGTGGACCGAGGAGGCCCGGGTGCGCGGGGTGCCACGGCGGCTCGCGGCGCTGGAGGCGCGAGTGGGGCGTGCGGTGTTCGGGCGCGCGCTGGACGCGCTCCTGCGGTCCGTCGGCTCCGGCGCGTCCGGCGTATCCGGGGTGTCCGGTCCGGACACGCCCTAGGCAGGGCCGGGGCGGTGACCTCGTACCGGACGTCGCGTACTCCGGAACAACCTGACGGCACCGGGGGTACGTCGAGGGACCGCGCGGGCGGGTGCGCGGGGCGGGCGTCGCGGGCGGGCGGGGCTTTACGGGTACGGGCCGGGCGCCGTCGCGCGGGCGCGACCGCCGTCCGGGCTCCCGGCGGGGGAAGCGGCCGGGTGACCGTCCCACGATCGACTCGTTGGACGGACGCGGGGGTTCGCCCCGTGTGCCGCGGACCGCCCGGGGACACCCGGTCGGGCGGCGGCGACACGGACGGCACCGGTCCGCCGGATCCCTCCGCGAAGACCCGAATCCCCGAGCAGACCCGAGCAGACCCGAACACCACGGACGACACCGAGACTCGCGCGGAGGCGACCACGGCCGCGCGGACCGGAAGGGCCGCCCCGATGCCGACACACCGTCAGCCGTCCCGCCACTCCCACCACCACGCCGTCTCCGGCGCCCGTCCCGGGGCCGAGGAGGTGGAGGCGCTCCTCGTGGAGCACTATCCCCGGCTCGTCCGGCTGGCGTATCTGACCCTGCCGCCCGCCCTGGGACGGCACCGGCGGGTACTGGCGGCGCACGCGACGGTGCAGCGGGTCCTGCCGGTGGCCCGGCCGGGCCGGGTCGGAGCCCCGGAGCCCGCGGGCTCCGGGGCGCCCGAGGTCACGGCGTCGGCCGGGTACCGCTGGGTGCGGTACCGGGTGCTGCGCGGCGCCCTGCGCGGGCACCGGTGGTCGGCGGCGGGGGCGCTGCCGCGGGTGATGGGGCTGCGGCTCTTCCCCACCGCGGGCGGCGCGGAGGAACTCGCCCTGGACCAGGCCCTGTCGTCGGTGCCCGCGACCGCGCGGGCGGCGCTCGCGCTGGGGGTGCTGGAGGGGCTGCCGGACACGGCCGCGGCCGCCCTGCTGACGGAGTGCGGGGCCGGGGACCCGGCGGGCGCGCTGCGGACCGCGGCCCGGCTGCGCGAGTCGGGGGGCGGCCGGGTGGAGTCGCTGTTGCGGGCGGCGGAGTTCGACCCCTGTGTCGTACAGACCCGGCCGACGGATCTGCTGCGGCGGCGGAGCCGGTTCCGGGCGGCGGCGGTCACCGCGCTCTGCGCGCTGCTGGTGGCCGGGGCGGCGGTCGGCGGCACGGGCTCCGGAGGCGACGAGACGACGGGCGACGGGAAGGGCTGGTCGGCGTCCCGGGCGGCGGCCGTCGATCCCGTACGGCTGGAGCGCGCCCCGCGCGACGCCTGGGCCGACACATCGCGCGTCGACTTCTCCGCCTGGCCCGCGCGGGGCGGCCGGGCCGCCGACACCGGGCTGCTGCGGCGGGCCCTGGAGGCGTGGAGCGCGCCCGGATCCGGGGTCCGGGCGTCGGCGACGGCGGACACGCCCCGCACCCCGCCCGCGCTGCCCCCGCGACTGCTGTACGCCGGTGAGGCGGACGGCGCGGCCGTGGTGCTGCTGCACGAGGGCGGGCGGGTGGTGCGGTACGCCGAACCGCTGTCGGGCCGCGGCACGGCCGCCCTCGACTTCGCCCGGGTCGACGACGCCGATGTGACGACGGCCGCGGCGGTCGTCGTGAGCCGGACGGCGGACGGCGCGCGGCTGCTGCTGGCGCCGTGGATCACCGGGGCCGCGGTCCGCGATCTGCTGGCGCCGGGCCGGGGCGCCCGGCCGCTGGCCGTCGCGGCGGACGGGGTGACACCGCTCGTCGCCGTTCCGGCGGGGGCGGGTGCCGCCTGTACGGCCTGGCCCGCCCTCCAGTTGCGGTCGTCGGGCCGGATCGTGGAGGACCACGCCTTCCTCGTGACCGATCTGGGTGATCTCGTACCCGCGCATCTCACCCACACCCCGCCGCCGGGTTCGGGCGCGCCCGCGCGGCAGCCCCGGGAGGCGACGGGCCCAGCGGCGCTGGCGGACTGGGCGCGCGGCGCCTGTCTGCTGTCGGGGCTGCGGGGCGCGGGCGTACGGGCCGTCAACGACTGGACGTTCGCGGAGCAGCGGCTGCCGGACGGCGGAGGCCGGGCCGCCTGGGTGTGCACCCGGGCGGACACCTGGCGGGGGCCGGGCCGGGTCCTGGTCCGCTTCCAGCCGCCGGAGCCGACACCCACCGGGCCCGGCGGCTCCGGCGGCGGCGGTCCCGGCCGGGTGGTCGCCGAGGCGCACGGCACCGCCGCGTGCAGTCGGTTCGGTCAGCATGTGCTGGCGGACACCCGCTGGCGCTCCCCCGCCGGGAAGTGGTACCTGCTGGCGGCCGGGAGCCGTCGGGTCACCCGGATCACGGCGGCGGGCGCGGTATCGGCGACGGCCGACGGCACGACCCTGGCCGCCCCCGCGCCCGACGGCCCCGAGGAGCCCGGTTCCGTACGGCTGTCGGGACTTCTGAGCACGGGCGGAACCCTGGCGGCCCTGGACCACGGCTGACCTTCGGCCGCTGGTCCCCGGCCGCCGTTGTCGGTGACGTCCTCCGGCATCCTGCCGAAACGAGGCACACGACCACGGACCATGGACAGTGACGCCGGCGGTCGGGACATCGCACGGCGCCGCGGCTATCGTGTGCCCACCCTGTCCACTCCCCGGGAGGAACGGCCCCGATGGTTCGCCGACTGCGCCCCGTGGGACTCGACTTCATCGAGGCGGCGCCGGTCCGCCCGGCTTTCACCGCCGCGCTCGGTGCCTCGCCGCGGAGTGTGTACCAGGCGCTCGCCGACGACGTGCCGGGCTGGGCCCGGTGGTTCGACGCGGTGTCGGCGGCGGAGCCGACGCGCGACGGCGCGGGCCGGAACGTCACGCTGCGGATCGGGGTGCGGTTCGCCGAGACGATCCTGGCGGCCGACGCCTTCACCCGGTACGCGTACCGGGTGGACACCACCAACGCCCCGGGGCTCACCGCCCTCGCGGAGGAGTGGCTGATCACGGCCGTGCCGGGCGGTGGCAGCCGGGTGCGGTGGACGTTCGCCGCGGACGGTCCGCCGGTCGCCCGGCTGCTGGTACGGTCCGCGGCGCCGGGTCTTCGGGTGTCGTTCCGGGGTGCGATGCGGGCGCTGGACCGGCGGCTGTCCGGAAGTTGACCGCCCGCCTTGGGGACGACCCTCCGGGGCGGTCGGGCCGTGGTAGCCGGGCCGTGGTCAGCCGGACCAGGTGCCCGTGGTCAGGAAGCGGTCGATCGCCGCGCTGTACGGCTCGATGTCCAGCCCCTGTTCCATGAGCCAGGCGTCCGAGTAGTACTTGTCGAGATAGCGGTCGCCCGGATCGCACAGCAGGGTGACGACGCTCCCCCGCCGTCCGGCGGCCACCATCTCGCCGACGATCTTCAGGGCGCTCCACAGGCCCGTCCCGGTGGAGCCGCCCGCCTTGCGCCCGATGGCCGTGTCGAGGGCGCGGACGGCCGCCACGCTCGCCGCGTCGGGCACCTTCATCATCCGGTCGACGGCCCCGGTGACGAAGCTGGGCTCCATCCGGGGGCGTCCGATGCCCTCGATCCGGGAGCCGCGGGCGCTGGTGGCGCCCGGGTCGTCGCGTGTCCAGCCGTCGAAGAAGCAGGAGTTCTCCGGGTCGGGGACGCAGATCCGGGTGTCGTACTGCATGTAGTGGACGTAGCGGGCGATCGTCGCCGAGGTGCCGCCGGTCCCGGCGGTGGCCACGATCCAGGCGGGCTCTGGGTAGCGCTCCAGCCGGAGCTGCTGGTAGATCGATTCGGCGATGTTGTTGTTGCCGCGCCAGTCGGTGGCGCGTTCGGCGTAGGTGAACTGGTCCATGTAGTGGCCGCCGGTCCGCTCGGCGAGCGCCGCGGACTCCTCGTACATCCGCCGGGAGTCGTCGACGAAGTGACATCGCCCGCCGTGGAACTCGATCAGCCGGATTTTCTCGGCGCTGGTGGTCCGGGGCATCACTGCGACGAACGGCACCCCGATCAGCTTCGCGAAGTACGCCTCGGAGACGGCGGTGGAGCCGCTGGACGCTTCGATGACCGGCTTCCCGGGCCGGATCCAGCCGTTGCAGAGCCCGTAGAGGAAGAGCGAGCGGGCCAGCCGGTGTTTCAGACTGCCCGTGGGGTGGGTGGACTCGTCCTTGAGATAGAGGTCGATGTTCCACTCGTCGGGGAGCGGGAAACGCAGCAGATGGGTGTCCGCCGATCGGTTGGCGTCGGCCTGGACCTTGCGGACGGCCTCCTTGAGCCAGTCGCGGTAGGCCTTGTCGCTGCGGTCCACGTCGCCGAAGCCCGCCTCGGCGTCGGCGGTCCCGGCCGGGGCGGCCGCCTCGTCCGTACGCCGTCGCCCGTCGTTCGTCCCGCCGTTCATCGCGTCGCTCATCCCGCCGTCCGCCCGTTCTCGTCGCCTGCGTGCCCGGTGGTCCGCGAACGGATGTCCGGGCCCGGCCCGAACGCTCGCGTCCCTCCTGCCACAGTAAGCCCGCCACCTGCGCAAACATCCGCTTGGGGCATCCATAGGCATGACTTGTGGGCCGAACGCATCCGTCGGTGGCGCGGCGGACGGGCCGGGTCCTGCCGCCGTACTGGTGCCGGTGGACCGATATGTTGCAGACTGCCAGCAGACGACGCGAACGATGGGGAGGAGGGGCCGAATGGCCATGGCGGAGCCCGAGTTCCGGGCCACGGGTGTACGGATCGAGCGGTGGCCCCGCTCGCTCACCAAGGCCGGTCAGGTGCTCATCCAGGACGGCAGGCTCCAGTTGCTGACCAGTTACGGCCGGGTGATCGACAGCGCCCCGGTACGCGCGGTCAGGGCGGGGAAGGCGTGGTTCTCGGACGAGTCGAGCACAGCGCTGACGGTGAACGGCAAGCGCTACCGGCTGACACTGGGTCAACGCGACGATCGGTCCGACCCGGAGAAGCTCGCCGGGCGTTTCCTGAAGGCCGTGCGCAAGGCCGGGGGCGGCGAGGTCTGATCGGGGGCTGATCCGGGGCCGGCACAGGGGTGCCCCCGCACCCCGCGACGCCGGAACGAAGCGACGTAGTGACGGACCACCGACCACCGACCACCGGAAGGCCGGATACGGCCCCGGGGGCGGTGGTCCGGGACCGGAAGATACGGAAGCTACGGCCAAGGGGACCGCGCGGCGCCGAGTTGCGGCTGCCGCGCCGGTGCCCCACGCTTGGCTCATATCACTCAGAGTCGAGCAGTGGTCACGCTGCGACCCAGCCATCGCCGTCAGGCGGACCGCCGCCGTTCGTCTGGATCCGATCCCTCCGTCTTCTTCCGGACCTCATTCGGGGAGTCGCAGCCGTGATCACCGAACCCAGCAGCAGACACTGCACGGTCGAACTCCAGGCCGTGCCCGCGCGGATCGGTCAGGTCCGCAGAATCATCTCGGCGCAACTGCGCCACTGGCATCTCGATCCGCTGATCGACCAGGCCGCGCTCGGGGTGACCGAGCTGCTCACCAACGTCCATCGGCACGCGGAGCCCGACAAGCGGTGCACCGTCGACGTCGAGCTGCTCCTCGACCGGCTGACGGTCTCCGTCCGCGACCACGATCCCCGGCTGCCGACGCTCCGGGCCACCGATCCCCTCGCCACCTCGGGACGGGGGCTGGAGTTGATAGCGGCGGTGAGCGAGAACTGGGGCGCGCGGGCCCGGGACGAAGGCGGCAAGGAAGTCTGGTTCACCCTCGCGGCCGACTGACCGTCCTCCGGACCGGGCGCGCCGTGCGCCATCCCGCGCCGGGCGAGCCGTGCCATCCCGCGCCGTGCGGCCGCGCCGTGCGGGCGGGCCGGGGCCGGAGGTCGGTGGCCGCGGTCAGCGCCGGCCCTCCGGCGGGCCGAACCGCTCGTCGAGCACGGACAGCCTGCGCCAGTACTCCTCCTCGTCGATCTCACCCGCCGCGAAGCGACGGCCGAGTAGTTCGACGGGCGACGGCGCCGGGGGCCCGACGGCCGGTACGCCGCCACGTCCGGTGGCGTACCGCGGCCCGTAGGCGTACGGGCCGCGCCACAGCCCGGTACGGCGTACCAGGGTGACGGCGCCGACGACGACGGCCGCCCAGATCAGCGGGGCGAGCAGGATCCACGGCCCGGGCCCGTGCCCGTCCCCGAACGCCAGGGTGTTCATCTTCGGTCAGCTCCTCGGTGGAGGGCACCGCCCCACGCGGTGCCTTGCTTCCTTCGAGGCTCCCGCGACGGTCCGGGCGGCGCGTCGTCCCCGCGGCGCGACCGCCCGTACCCCCGATGGAGTACGCGGGACGGCCGCGACTGCGCCCCCCGGGCAGGGCCGAGCGGGACCGGAGCGGGCGGGTTCCGGTTTCGGCTCCGGCTCCGGCTCCGGCTCCGGCTCCGGCTCCGGCTCAGTCGAACGTCGGCAGGACCGCCCGTTCCAGCCTGCGGCGGACCCGCTCCTCGTGGACGAGCCGGCCGACGAGCGCGCCGCCGTAGACGACCACCCCGACACCGACCAGCCAGGACTGGAGGACGAGGACGGTGCCGAAGGGGCCGTACGTGACGGCGTTCGACGCGATCAGCGGCGAGAAGACCAGCTGCGAGAAGACCCGCAGCCCCAGCATGAACAGGGCCGTCGCGACGGCCCCGGGCAGCAGCGCGCCCCAGCGGACCCGGCCGCCGAGCAGCAGCCGCTGGGCGACCCAGAAGAAGACGAAGGTGCCCGTCACATCGGCGACGGCGGTACCGATCGTGCCGGGTACGTCGTCGCCGAAGGCGGGCGTGTTGACGAACAGCAGCAGCGCGAGGACGAGCAGGGCGAGGAAGACGACATGGCGCCACATGGTGTGCCAGCGCGCCGTCGGCAGGTCCCAGACCTTCTCGTAACCCGTCTGGACCGCCGATCCGAAGGTGAGCCCGAAGACGGCGAGGGCGGCCAGACCGAAGGCCGTGGTGCGCTGGAGGGCGGTGCCCGGCGGGGCGAACAGCCGCTCCACCTGTTCCTGGGACGCGGTGGAGACCCCGAGGGCCTGGCCGAGCCAGCGGGCGAATCCCTGGCTGCTGGCGGGGTCCGCGGCCGCCACGACCACCAGCAGGGGGACGAGCGTGAGGAAACCGAGGGCCGCGAACCCCATGGCGCGATGGAGCAGCTCCATCTCGCGGCCCCGGTTCCAGCCGAGCCCGACGGGTGACGCGGCGACGACGGCGTGCAGCCGCCGGAACCGGTCGGCGACGCTCGGCGGGCGGACGCCGGAGGGCTGGAGGGTCATGGTCGTCGCCTACCCGTTCCGCGCGGACCAGGCGCGCCCGTGCCCCCGGACGGGTGGTGGGCGGCGGGTCAGCCGAGCGCGTGCAGGGGGTCGTCGAGCACCGGCTGCCAGGCCAGCTCAGCGGCGCCGACCAGGCTGTTGTGGTCGAGGGTGCAGGGCAGGATCGGCACTCCCCCGCTGCGGCCCCACAGGCTGCGGTCGGCGACCACGGCCCGCAGCCGTCCGGGGTCGGCGGCGAGGAGGGCGCGGTGCAGTCCGCCGAGGATGATCCGGTCGGGGTTGAGGATGTTCACCAGACCCGCGAGCCCGAGGCCCAGACGGTCGATCAGCTCCTCGCACGCGGCCCGTACGGCCGGATCGCCGTACTCGGTACGGAGCAGCTCACCGGCCCGGGCGAGCAGGGACACCTCGGGGCCCGGCTCCCGGCCCGCGGCGGTGAGGAAGGCGAGCGGGTCGGTCTCGACGTCGAGGCAGCCCCGGCTGCCGCAGTGGCAGGGGCGGCCCTCGGGGCGGACGGTGAGATGGCCGACTTCGAGGGCGAGGCCGGAACTGCCGGTGTGGAGCCGTCCGTCGAGGACGAGGGCGCCGCCGACGCCCCGGTGTCCGGTGGCGACGCACAGCAGATGCCGGGAGCCGCGCCCGGCGCCGTGCCGGTGCTCGGCGAGGGCCGCGAGATTGACGTCGTTGCCGGTGAAGGCGGGGCCGGTGATTCCGGCGGCCCGGATGTGCTCGGTGAAGATGTCCTGGACGGGCGAGCCCGGGGGCCAGGCGATGTGCAGCGGGTTGAGGGCGGCTCCGTCCGGTTCGGCGACCGCGGAGGGGACGGCGAGCCCGGCGCCCGCACACCGTCGTCCGTTCGCCCGCAGCAGCCCGGCTCCGGCGTCGACGACCGCGCCGATGACCTGACCGGGGTCGGCGGTGGGGGTGAGGCAGCCGGGGGCGGTGGCGACGATCCGGCCGCCGAGACCGACGAGGGCGGCGCGGAATCCGTCGACGTGGACCTGGGCGGCGAGGACCACGGGTCCGGTGTCGTCGACGGAGAGGCGGTGGGACGGTCTGCCCTGGGAGCCGGTGGCGGCGGCGGGCCGGGAGTCGACCCGGATCAGCCCGAGCGCTTCGAGTTCGGCGGCGACGGCGCCGGCGGTGGCGCGGGTGACGCCCAGTTCGGCGGTGAGGACGGCCCGGGTGGGCGCACGGCCGGTATGGACGAGTTCCAACGCGGGCCCCAGGGCACCGCGGCCCCTCTCCAGTCTCGATCTGGCGGTCGTCGACTTGCCGTTCATGGAGGCGAGTCTCCCATGTCCGGGAGGGTCCGCCGTCCGCTCGTGACCGCGCCGGGACCTCGGGCGGAGGGCCCGGCGGGCGGCCCCGTCCGGGTCCGGCCGATCGCGGGAATCCGGGCGCGCCGGCCGCCCTCCACGGCGTGTT
The DNA here is from genome assembly GCF_042753905.1 of Streptomyces sp. NPDC059248. NCBI lineage: Bacteria > Bacillati > Actinomycetota > Actinomycetes > Kitasatosporales > Streptomycetaceae > Streptomyces > Streptomyces sp. NPDC059248. The sequence goes on from NZ_JBHYZV010000014.1 coordinate 100,234, forward strand.
CGGCCGTGCCGACGGAGTCGGCGGAACCGCCGCCCCGGTGACACAATCACCTTATGGATAACGGGGAGTTCATCGTCACTTTGGACCGCGAGGGCGTGTTGCTGGCAGCCGCCGCCGAGGCGGCCGGGCCCGACGCCGCGGTGCCGGGCTGTCCCGGCTGGCAGGTCCGGGACCTCGTCCGCCACACCGGCGCGGTGCACCGGTGGGCCGCGGCCTTCGTCGTCGAGGGCCACGAGGCCTTCCGCCCGCCGGGACCGGGGCCGGATCTCGACGGCGACGCGCTGCTGACCTGGTACCGCGATGGCCATCGGGCCCTGGTCTCGGCGCTCGCCGGGGCACCGGACGACCTGTCGTGCTGGGCCTTCCTGCCCGCCCCGTCCCCGCTGGCGTTCTGGACCCGGCGGCAGGCGCACGAGACGGCGGTCCACCGGGTGGACGCCGAGTCGGCACTGGGCGGCGCGCCCGGGACGGCGGGCACGCTCACCCCGATGGCACCCGGTTTCGCCGCCGACGGCGTCGCCGAACTGCTGACCGGCCTGCATGCCGGGGACGGCAGCCGGGTGCGTTCCGCGACGCCGCGGATCCTGCGGGTACGGACCACGGACACCAGGGATGTGTGGACCGTACGCATCACCGCGGCACCGCCCGTCACCGACACCTCCGACACGGGTCCCGTGGACTGCGAACTGCGCGGCACCGCCGAGCAGCTGTATCTGACCTTGTGGAACCGGCTGCCGCTGAGCACCGTTTCCCTGAGCGGGGACGCCGCGACCGCGGCGCTCTGGCGGAATTCGTCCAGTATCGGCTGAGCCGATCGCCGATCCTGGCCCTGGCCCTGGCCCTGGCCCTGGCCCTGGCCCTGGCCCTGGCCCTGGCCCTGGCCCTGGCCAGGATGTCGTCGTGAGGAGGAGGAGTCACGTGCAGCGTGCCCGGGAACGTACCCGATCGGAACGGGACGCCGTCACGGTGGAGATCGGTTACGCCCTCTTCAGCGCGGCTTTCGCGGCGGCCGTCGTGTTCGGCGCCGTCGCCGGACCCGGGTGGGTCTTCCCCGTGTCACCGGCGGTCGCCGACGCTCTGCTGACGGCGGGCCGGGCGGCGGCCGTGGTGGTCTTCGCGGTACGGGTGGCGACGGTGCTGTGGCGGTTCGGCCGGAGGCGGCAGGGTTAGACCGGCCCCGGCGGAACGGCGGATGGCCGAATCCAGCCCCTGACCCTTGAGTGCGGGCCGGGCCGTCCGCGGCGGCCCCGGCGCCCCACGGCCCGATCGCGCCACGGCGGAAAGCCGCTGGTCGATGGCTGTGCCACACAAGCGGAACGCATTCGGAATGCGGCCGTCCGGGCGAGGAATTAACACCTCCGCCCAGCGGATAACCCCGACGGCGAGCAGGGCGTAGACACGCTTTCGGACTCATCCGCCTTGCATATGCCTTACCGGGCAACCCACTTCTCCATCGACCCCTCTATTCAGATGTCGATTTCACATGGAAACTTGTTCCGGCGGATGCGGCCTCCGGGAACATCGAGGAGAACCCTCATGGATGTACGCACGGAGACCCACCCAAAGCCTCGACGTCACCGAGACCGGTGCTTCAGCAGGAGTGACGCCTACTGAAGCACCGGTGGGCACCGCCGAAACGCCCATCGCACACCACCCTCACGCCCGACAGGGGAAGCCGGCGCCAGGCCTTTCCCGACTCAGGGCCCCGACCATTGCGCAGGGCGCAATAAAGCCCGCCCCGGGGCGGGTAACCCCCACCCCGACTCCATTCCATCCGTTGCGCAGAATGAATAACCCGACATAACGAGCCGCCTAAAAGCATCCTCTGCAACGAGGAAAGGGATTTACCTCTTTCCTTGAACACCCATCCCGTCAGGGCGCCGGAAAGGGCCCCGGAGCCCTCGCACCGACCGGCCGACGGGCACACCCTCGACCAGACCGACGGGTGAGCACGGAGCAACGGCACCGCATTGCCGTCCACGCCTCCAATACCCGGACATATCGCACCCCTGCTCGGGCACGCCCCTGTTCGTGCCCCATGTCCGGAACGCGCTCACGGGCCCGGAACGCGGTCATGAGCCGCCGGCCCCGGCCGTACCGCCCCTCCCGTCACCTTCACCGACCACCGACTCTCCGGAGGACCGATCGTGAACAAGAAGCAGCCCGACCGCATCGGGCGCCGTTCCCTCCTCTCCGGCGCCGCGGCCGTCGCCGGCGGCGCCGCCCTGGCGAGCACCGTCCCCGCGGGCGCCGCCAACGCCGCTCCCAAGCCCCCTGTCGGCGCCGCCTATGCGACCGCGACCCCCGCGATCGTCGATATCGCCCCCGGGGACCCCCGCTTCCCCGATCTGGTGCGCGGCACCAACCAGCGGTGGGTGGCCGCGCCCGAGAAGGTCCGTATGGTCACCACGCCCACCCAGGCGGAGACCGCCGTACGGGACGCGGTGACCGCCGGGAAGCGGCTCACCGTCCGCAGCGGCGGCCACTGCTACGAGGACTTCGTCTTCAACAGCCAGGTCCAGATCGTCGTCGACATGTCCGCCATGAACCAGGTCTACTTCGACCCGGCGAAGAACGCCTTCGCCATCGAGGCGGGCGCCTCCAACCTCCAGGTCTACGAGACCCTCTACAAGCTGTACGGGGTCACCATCCCGGCGGGCTCCTGTCACTCCGTCGGCGCGGGCGGCCATATATCCGGCGGCGGATACGGGCTGCTCTCCCGGCAGCTCGGGCTGACCGTCGACTACCTCCAGGCCGTCGAGGTCGTCGTGGTGAGGTCGAACGGCACCGTCGAGACCGTCACGGCCTCCCGGGACGACACCGGGGCGCTGAAGGACCTGTGGTGGGCCCACACCGGCGGTGGCGGCGGCAACTTCGGTCTGATCACCCGCTACTGGATGCGGACGCCCGGCGCCACCGGCACCAACCCGGCGAATCTGCTGCCCAAGCCGCCGTCGGAGGTCTTCGTCCAGGCCCTCAGCTTCCCCTGGCCGCAGGTGGACGCGAGGGACTTCGAGACCCTGGTCAAGAACTGGGGCCGGTGGCACGCGGCCAACAGCGCGCCCACCTCCGAGTACGCCGGGCTCTTCGGCCTGCTGAAGCTGAACGCCAACGCCGGACCCGGCAGCGCCATCGGTCTGATCACCCAGATGGACGCCACCACCCCCAACGCCCGCGCCCTGCTGGACAGCTACACGGCGGCGATCACCGCGGGCGTCAACATCACCCCGCAGGCGATGACCGTGCCGATGGGCGAGCACGCGGCGCTGTCCCAGTTCGAAGCCCCGCGCAAGCTGCCGTGGTACATCGCCACCGACTACCTCAGCGGCGGCAACCCCACCCTCTACGGCAAGTACAAGTCGTCCTACGCCCGGCAGGCCCTGCCCAGTTTCCAGGTCGCCGCCCTCTGGCAGCAGTTGAGCGCCCCGCGCCCCGAAGGACTGGACGCCCTGGTCCAGATCGACTCCTACGGCTGCAAGGTCAACACCGTGCCCTCCGCCGACACCGCGGTACCGCAGCGCGATTCGATCCTCAAGCTCCAGTACCAGGTCTACTGGACCGACCCGGCCAAGGAGGCGGCCGGCCTCGCCTGGATCCGCAACCTCTACAAGGCCGTGTACGCGGAGACCGGCAACGTCCCCGTACCGAACCTCATCAATGACGGCTGCTACGTCAACTACCCCGACAAGGACCTCGGCGACCCCCTCCTCAACACCTCCCAGTCGACCTGGGGCAGCCTCTACTACAAGGACAACTTCGCCCGACTGAAGACCGTCAAGCAGACCTGGGACCCGACGAACTTCTTCCGCCACGCCCAGTCCATCCCTCTCCAGTAGACCGACCGGGGCCGCCCCCGCGCGCCGGTGCGCGGGGACGGCCCCCGGCGGGAGACGGGGCGCCGGCGGACCGGCGGTCTGAGCCGCCCCGACCGGCCGCGCGGGCATCCCGACTTCCCCCGTGCGGGGCTGCTGCGGTTCGCCGACGACCCCGATCCCCGGATGCGCCGGATGCGCCGACCGCCCCGGACGACCCGGCGGCCGGCGCCGAACTGGTGGAGCGTCTGAGCCATGACCCGGACGAGGGGGTAAGGTTCCGTGCCGCGTCCGACCTCCGTATCGGTCCCGCGTCCCTGACCCGTCTGATAGCCGAAGCGGCGGCGCGCCCCGGACCCGGACCGGGTGTCAGCCCAGCCACCCCGGCCGCACCAGGCCGGACTCGTAGGCCAGGACGACGAGCTGGGCCCGGTCGCGGGCGCCGAGTTTGACCATGGTGCGGCTGACGTGGGTCTTGGCCGTGAGGGGGCTGACGACCAGTCGGCGGGCGATCTCCTCGTTCGAGAGGCCGATGCCGACCAGGGCCATCACCTCGCGTTCCCGTTCGGTGAGGGGTGCGAGGAGGCCGTCGTCGGCGGGGGCCTTGGAGCGGGCGGCGAACTCGGCGATCAGGCGGCGGGTGACTCCCGGGGAGAGCAGGGCGTCCCCGGCGACGACGGCGTGGAGCGCGCGGAGCAGCTCGTCGGGTTCGGTGTCCTTCACCAGGAAGCCGGAGGCGCCGGAGCGGATGGCCTCGAAGACGTACTCGTCGAGTTCGAAGGTGGTCAGGATGACGACCTTCACCGCGGCGAGCCGGGGGTCGCCGGTGATCCGGCGGGTGGCGGCGAGGCCGTCGAGCCGGGGCATCCGGATGTCCATCAGGACGACGTCCGGGCGGACCTCGCCCACCAGGCGGACCGCCTCGTCGCCATCGGCGGCCTCCCCGGCGACCTCGATGTCGTCCTGGGCGTCGAGGAGGGCCCGGAATCCGGCGCGGACCAGGAGCTGGTCGTCGGCGAGCACCACCCGGACCGCCGTGCCCTCCGCCGGGGGGCCGGGGTGCGGGGGCGTGGGGTTCACGGGGTCTCCTTCGGCCGGAGGGGGAGGTCGGCGCGGACCGCGAACCCGCCGCCGGGGCGGGGGCCGGCCTCGATCGTGCCGCCGAGCCCGGCGGCGCGTTCCCGCATCCCGGCCAGGCCGTTGCCGCTGCCGCCCGCGTCCGAGCCGGTGGCGGGGCCCTCGTCGGCGATCCGGAGCGTCAGGCTTCCCGGCCCGTAGGAGATCTCGACCCGGGCGGTACGGGACTGCGAGTGGCGGACCACGTTCGTCAGCGCCTCCTGGACGATCCGGAACGCGGCCAGGTCCGTACCCGGGGGCAGGGCGACCGGTGTCCCCGCGGCCTCGACGGCGACGGTGAGCCCGGCGCTGCGGGCCTGCTCCACCAGTTCGGGGATCCGGTCGAGTCCGGGTGCCGGGGCGCGGGGCGCGTCGCCCGGGGTCCGCAGGCTGTCGAGTACCTGGCGGACCTCGCCGAGCGCCTCCTTGCTCGCCGCCTTGATGGTGGTCAGGGCGCTGCGGGCCTGGGCGGGGTCCCGGTCGATGAGGGCGAGTCCGACCCCGGCCTGGACATGGATGACGGAGAGGGAGTGGGCGAGGACGTCGTGCAGTTCGCGGGCGATCAGCAGCCGTTCCTCGTCGCGTCTGCGGCGGGCGGCGGCGGCGCGTTCGGCGGCGGCGCGGGCCCATTCGGCCCGGCGGACGCGCAGCAGTTCGGAGCCCGCGAGTACGGCGGCGATCCAGGCGGCCACGACCAGTTCCTGCCCCCAGGGGGCGGGGGTGTCGCCGGACGGCGGCAGATAGGCGTAGAGCCAGTGCGCGAGCAGGACATGACCGGTCCAGAAGACGCCGGCCGCCCACCAGGCGGCCCGCCGGTGTCCGGCGACGCTCGCCGAGAAGACGGCGACCGCCAGCGGCAGGAGCACGGGTCCGTAGGGATAGCCGAGGCCGAGATAGAGCAGGGTGAGGGCGGTCACGGCGGTCAGGGCGGGTACGGGCCACCGGGTGCGGAGCAGGAGCGCCGCCGGGATCAGGGGGAGCAGGGTCCAGCCGAGCGCGTCCAGCGGTTCCCGGCCGGCGGCGCCGTGGCTCCGGGCGGCGAAGCCCGTTCCGACGACGGCGCAGACGGTGACGAGCAGTGTCGAAGGCCAGGGCAGCCGGGTGGAGCGCCGCCGCTCCCAGATCCGGGCCCACGGGGGTTCGCCGTCCCCTCCCGCCGGGGGACCACCGCAGTAGCGGGCGGCCTGTTCGTCCATGCCGGAAACGCTAGACGGGGCGGGGGCGGCGCGCGTCACCCGGGTGTCGTGATCACTCCTACTCCCCCGGGAGTACGGGCGGGTCCGCCGACGGCGCCACCGCTACGCCGTCCGCCGTCAGGTGCGGGGCGGGAGCCCGACTCCGTACGCCAGCCGGGCGACGGCCTGGGCGAAGAACGCGTCCCGGTCCTCGACGACCCGGTGGAACTGTCCGAAGAGTTCGAACGAGAGCAGCCCGAACATCTCGGCCCAGGCCGCGACCATGGCCGCCACGGCGGCGGGCGGCAGATCGGGCGCGAGGCCGGCGGCGAGCCGTTCGGCCTCGTCCGTCAGGGCCGGGTCCAGCGGGGGCGGGGTGAGCGGGGCGAGGGCTGCGGCGTCGCGGACGACGGTGATCATCGCCAGGCCGACCCGGGCCGCGGGGCCGATCGTGTCCCCGGGGGCGGTGTAGCCGGGCACGGGCGATCCGTAGATGAGGGCGTACTCGTGGGGGTGCGCCAGCGCCCAGGCGCGTACCGCCGTACAGACCGCGGTCCAGCGGTCGACCGGGGCGGTGTCGGCGGGGGTCGCGGCGAGCGCGGCCTCGGCCGCCGCGCCGATCGCGTCGTAGGCGTCGACGATGAGGGCGGTGAGCAGATCGTCGCGGCTCGGGAAGTAGCGGTAGAGGGCGGAGGACACCATGCCCAGTTCCCGGGCGACGGCCCGGAGCGACAGTCCGGTCGCGCCCTCGGCGGCGATCTGGCGCCCGGCCGCTTCCTTGATGGCGGCGGTCACTTCGGCTCGGGCCCGCTCCCGGGCCCCGCGGATCGTGGTCATGACCAGCAGTCTCGCACGATTTCGGAGCACCGACCACTTTCGAGAGCGGCGCTCTTGCATCGATGCGGAGAATCCCGCACACTGGATCCGGGAAGAGAGCGGCGCTCTCGGAAATGAGCGGCGCTCACAGGAGCGGTCGCGGGAGCCCGCCGACCGTACGGACGATCACAGGAGCATCGAATGGCCCAGCACTCCGGCACCCCCGGCACCACCAGCACCCCCGGAGCACCCGAAACACCCGAAACACCCGGCACCGTCGCGCACTATCTCCGCCCCGGCCGTCTGGACAGCGCCTTCGGCGCGCTCGTGGGCTGGCTCGCCCGGCGCGGAGTGAGTCTGATGGGGTCGGCCGAGCTGTCCGTGCTCGGGCGCAGCAGCGGCGAGTGGCGGAGCATCCCGGTCAATCCGCTGGCGTACGAGGGCGCGACGTATCTGGTCTCCGCCCGGGGCCACTCCCAGTGGGTCCGCAATATGCGGGCGGCGGGCGGGGGACGGCTGAAGCTGGGCCGCTCGGTCCGGCACTTCGACGCCGTGGAGCTGGGTCGCGAGGAGAAGCCCGCGGTGCTCCGTGCCTATCTGGAGCGGTGGGGCTGGGAAGTCGGCCGGTTCTTCGGCGAGGTGAGCGCGGCGTCGACGGACGAGGAGCTGCTGGCCGCCGCCGACAAGCACCCGGTCTTCCGGATCACGGTGGAGCGGTGACCCGGAAGACCGGAGGGGTGCGAGGGTGCGCGTGCTACGCCGTCGCCGTCGGCTCCTTGTCGTCGGTGTCCGGCGCGCCGTCCCCGGCCGCGGCCGCGTCTTCGGAACCTTCGAGCCGCTTGGGCTCGCCCATCCTGCGGTCCAGCGCCTCCAGGGCGCGCCGGGCGACACCGCTGCCCCGGACCAGACTCGCCAGGGTCGTCGAGCCGCGGGTGATGTCCGTGAAGGCGCGCCAGGCCGGGCGCAGCCCGGTGAGGGCGGCGTGGATCACACCGGGGCGGCGCTCGAAGACGGCCAGCATCCGGCGCCCGACGGCCATCTCGACACCGAGTCCCGCCTTGACGGCGAAGGCGTAGTTCAGCGCCTGGCGCCGGGCGTCGACGGCGTCGTGGGCCTCCGCGATCCGGACCGCCCACTCCCCCGCGAGCCGTCCGGAACGCAGGGCGAAGGAGATGCCCTCGCGGGTCCACGGCTCCAGCAGACCGGCCGCGTCGCCGCAGACCAGGACCCGGCCGCGGGATAGCGGCGAGTCGTCGCTGCGGCAGCGGGTGAGATGCCCGGACGAGATCGACGGCTCGAAGCCGGCGAGCCCGAGGCGGGCGATGAAGTCCTCCAGATACCGCTTGGTGGCGGCGCCCTCGCCGCGTGCAGAGATCACCCCGACGGTGAGCGTCCGCCCCTTGGGGAACACCCAGCCGTAACTGCCGGGGATCGGGCCCCAGTCGATGAGGACCCGTCCGGCCCAGTCCTCGGCCACCGATTCGGGGACCGGGATCTCGACCTCGAGACCGAGGTCGACCTGGTCGAGCTTGACCCCGACGTGCGCCCCTATCCGGCTGGCACTGCCGTCGGCGCCCACCACCGCGTGGCCCAGGATCGTCTCCCCGTCGGAGGTGACCACGGCCACCGTGCGCCGGTCCGGCACGGCCGCGCCGTGCTGCTCCACCCGGGAGACGGTGACCCCCGTCCGCAGGACGGCGCCCGCCTTCTCGGCGTGCTCGACGAGCTGGGCGTCGAACTCCGGACGGTTGATCAGGCCGAAGAGCATCCGCTTCGACTTGCGGGTCCGGGTCAGCCGTCCGTTGAGGGTGAAGGTGACCGCGTGCACCCGGTCCCGCAGCGGCAGTTCGAAGCCCGGCGGCAGACTGTCTCTCGACGGGCCGATGATGCCGCCGCCGCAGGTTTTGTAGCGGGGCAGTTCCGCCTTCTCCAGCAGCAGGACCCGGCGGCCCGCGACCGCGGCGGCGTAGGCGGCCGACGCTCCGGCCGGTCCCGCGCCGATCACGATCACGTCCCACACCGGGCCGCTGTGCCCCTGTGCTTCCGATCCGGCCCCGGTGACCCCGTTCTCACTGCTCACGATGTGGTTCTGCTCCCGATCCGACGCGTGCCCACTGCTGCCGTACGGCATCCTACGGCGCGGCCGTCCCGTCACGCTGTGGCAGGATCGATCGCGCGTTCGCCGTACACCCACCCTCAACGTCGCACCCATCAGGAGCGTGCCCATGTCCGACAGCCGGATTTCCGAGACCGTCGCGGGCCTGATGCCCCGAGCCAGGACGGAGCTGGCCGAGCTGGTGGCGTTCGCCTCCGTCGCTGACCCCGCGCAGTTCCCGCGGAGCGAGTGCGAGGCCGCGGCGCGCTGGTGCGCGGACGCCCTGCGCGCCGAGGGCTTCGAGGACGTCTCGGTCTTCGGCACGCCGGATGGTTCGGAGTCGGTGTACGGGTATCTGCCGGGCCCGCAGGGCGCGCCGACGGTGCTGTTGTACGCGCACTACGACGTCCAGCCGCCGCTGGACGCCGACGGCTGGGACTCGCCGCCGTTCGAGCTGACCGACCGGGACGGCCGGTGGTACGGGCGGGGCGCCGCCGACTGCAAGGGCGGCTTCATCATGCATCTGCTCGCGCTGCGCGCCCTGAAGGCGAACGGCGGGGTGCCGGTCGGGGTGAAGGTGATCGTCGAGGGCTCCGAGGAGCAGGGCACCGGCGGTCTGGAACGGTACGCGGAGCAGCACCCGGATCTGCTGACGGCGGACACCGTGGTGATCGGTGACACCGGCAACTTCCGGGCCGGTCTTCCGACGGTGACGGCCACGCTGCGCGGGATGACCGTGGTACGGGTCCGGATCGACACGCTGGCGGGCAATCTGCACTCGGGGCAGTTCGGCGGGGCCGCGCCGGACGCGCTGGCCGCGCTCATCCGCGTACTGGACTCCCTGCGGGCCGAGGACGGTTCGACCACGGTGGCGGGGCTGACGGCGGATCAGGCGTGGGAGGGTCTGGAGTATCCGGAGGACGCCTTCCGGGAGGACGCCAAGGTGCTGGACGGGGTCGGTCTGATCGGCTCCGGCACCGTGGCCGACCGGGTGTGGGCGCGGCCCGCGGTCACCGTCCTGGGTATCGACTGCCCGCCGGTGGTGGGCGCGACCCCGTCGGTGCAGGCGAGCGCGCGGGCCGCGGTCAGTCTGCGGGTGCCGCCGGGCCAGGACGCGGCGACGGCGACGAAGCTGCTGACGGCGCATCTGGAGCAGCACACGCCCTGGGGCGCCCGGGTCTCGGTGGAGCACGTCGGCCAGGGGCAGCCGTTCCTCGCCGACACCGCAAGCCCGGCCTATACGGCGATGGCGGACGCGATGCGGGTGGCGTACCCCGGCCAGGAGATGCAGGTCTCGGGCGAGGGCGGGTCGATTCCGCTGTGCAGCACCCTCGCGGGGCTCTACCCGGACGCGGAGTTCCTCCTCATCGGTCTGAGCGAGCCGGCGGCGCAGATCCACGCGGTGAACGAGTCGGTCTCGCCGGACGAGCTGGAGCGCATGTCGGTGGCCGAGGCGCTGTTCCTGCGGAACTACGCGGCGTCGAAGGGCTCGGCGGCGTAACCGTACAGCGGACACGGGTCCGTCCCCGGCGGCGGTGCGGGTACGGGGTTCTTCGACGGCACGGCGGGAGGCGACGGCTTCCCGGGGGCGGGGGCCTGCGGGGTCGGCATCGGAGGGGTGGGGGCGGCTCCGGCGCGCACCCCGGCGGCGTAGGGCACCGGTTCCGCCGGGGCGGTCGCCGAAGCGGCGTACGGCCGTCCGACACTCAGCACGACCAGGCCCGCGACCACGGTGATCGCCCCCAGAACGGGCAGGGGACGGGCGTTCGGGACACGCATGGGGCTCCTCACGTCGGTGGGTGGCCGCCCGGAGGGCGCGGCCACCGCCGACAGGCTCCGTACCCCGTCCGGAGCCGCCGTCCGACCGCAGGCGATCTTGGGCCATAGGCGGAACAACCGCCTAGGGATGGGCGCACCGGGCCGGGAACCGGTGGACGGCCGGCGGTGCGACGGGGGCCGACGGACCGTCAGGAGCGGTCCGGGACAACGCGTTCCCGGCAAGGGAGCCGTTCCGGTCCGGCGCTGCGCCGGAGGCGTTCCGGGCCCGCGCGTTCAGCGTCCGGCGGAATCGCCGTCGGCGTACTCCCGGGACGCAAGGGCGCAGGTGTGCCTAGGTTCGGCCCATGGACATCATCGATGTACGGCCCCGGCTCCATATGTTCCGCTTCCCGATGGGCCAGGCATATCTCTGGCTCGACGACGACGGACTGACCCTGATCGACTCCGGTGACATCACCGCGGGTCCGGCGATCGAGGAGGGGATACGGGCCACCGGCCAGGACCCCGCCCGTCTGCGCCGGATCGTGCTGACCCACTGCCACAACGACCACGTGGGCGCCGCCGGGGAGCTGGCGGACCGCTACGGCGCCGAGATCGTGGCCCACCGGCTGGACGCTCCGGTGATCCGGGGCGACGTACCCACGCCGGCCCCCGTGCTGCTCGACTGGGAACTCCCCTACTGGGAGCACGCGCTGACCGTGCCGCCCGCACCGCCGACCAGGGTCGACCGGGAGGTGGCGGACGGCGACGCGCTGGGCTTCGGCGACGGGGCCGTGGTGGTGCACGCGCCGGGGCACACGGACGGCTCCATGGGGATCCATCTGCCCCGGCACGGGGTGCTGTTCACCGGTGACGCCGTCGCCGCCGTCGACCGGGTGGTCCTCGGGGTGTTCAACACCGACCGGGCGCGGGCCAAGGCGTCCATGGCCCGCTTCGCGGCCCTCGTCCCGGGGACGCTCTGCTTCGGCCACGGGGATCCGGTGACCGACGACGCGGCGGCGGTGCTGCGCGCCGCGGCCGATGAGGCCGCGGCGGCAGACTGAGCACACCGGGTCCGAGCCGGGAACCAGGGCGTCGACGTACGGATCATCGTGCAGAAACGTTCATTCACCAGGGCGTTCGACCGTGGGGATACCTCAGCCGACCGGTACGCCCGCTTCCAGATTGAGGACGACCCCGCGTTCCCGGGCCCGCAGCGCCCAGCGCAGGCGCTCGTACCGCTGGGGCGGCAGCAGTCGGGCCGCGTCACGCTCCCCGACGAAACGCCAGCCCCGCAGCTCCCGCCCGGGCAGCGTGATCCGTCCGGCGTCGGCGCTGCCGAGCCGCCCGCCGTCGAACAACAGCCGCAGCCCGCCGTAGCGGGGCGGCCTCGGCGGCTCCCAGTCGACGACCAGCAGCCCGGGCACCCGGTCGAGGGTGAGGCCGAGTTCCTCGACGACCTCGCGCATCCCGGCGCGCGCGGGCGCCTCACCCGCCTCCACCACACCGCCCGGGAACTCCCAGCCCGGCTTGTAGGTCGGGTCCACCAGCAGGACCCGGTCCTCGTCGTCGAAGAGGAGCACACCGGCGGCGACGGTCTCGGCGGCGGGCTCGGGGGTCTGGACGATCTGACAGATCCCCGCCTCCCCGGTCCGTACCGCCTCGGCGATGCGCAGCGCCGTCCCGCGCGGGTCGAGCGGACCGTTGTCGACGACGAAGGCGTCGTCGCGCAGCCACTCCAGCGCCGCGTGGTACGGCTCGATGTGCTCGTACGACCACCGGAGGCGCTGTTCCGCGTCGGCCGGTACGGCTCCGCCGACGCCGCCGCCCCCCGGCCGGGCGGCACCGGGCGCGGACCCGGACCCGGAACCGGTGCCGCCGGCCGGGTCCGCGGACTCCTCCCGGGCCGCGATCCGGGCACGCAGGATCGTTTCATCCGGCGTCAGCAGCACCTGCCGCACCGGGATGCGCCGGGCGGCCAGACCGCCGAAGATCTCGTCCCGGTACTCCTGGCGCAGCAGGGTCATCGGCACCACCAGCACCCCGCCAAGCTCGGCCAGCATGGCGGCCGCGGTGTCCACCACGAGCCGCCGCCAGATCGGCAGGTCCTGATAGTCCGTCACCTCGTCGAGCGCCTTCGGCGGCAGCAGCAGACGGAGTCCGTCGCCGATCAGCTCGGGGTCGTACAGTGTGCTGTTCGGGATCAGCTCCACCAATTCGCCTGCGGTGGTCGTCTTTCCGGCTCCGAACGCACCGTTAATCCAGACGATCACGGTTCCCCCTCTTCCATAGCCCACAGTGGATTGCCCGCAACGCCCTGCCGCGTAACCCGCCGGAACCATCCGTGGCCGTCACCGGACGAACTGTGTCCGCCGGACGCCCGGGTCCCGGGCCGGGCGTCGGCGATGGCGCGCGGGCGTCCACCCTACGGAAGCGGCCCCCGGACGTCCCACCCCGTACGGCACCGGGCTTCCGGGGAGGCCGCCCGGCGGCGCGCCGAGCCGGTCGGGCGGCGCCATTCGTCGGACACACTCCCGCCCGGCGGCGCGTCGGGGCGCTCGTTCCGGAAGCGGCGCGGCAGTGACTCACCCGCCGCCGACGACCGCCGCTTCGCCGACCCGCGCCGGAGCGGCCACCAGCGCCGCCGCCCCGATCAGCCCGGCGTCCGCCCCCGTCTGCGCGGGCGCCACGACCAGACGGCGGGTGAACGAGAGCGTGGCGTAGTCGCGGAGGCAACGCCGCAGCGGCTCGAAGAGGACGTCACCCGCCCCGGCCACTCCCCCGCCGACGACCGCCGTCTCGATCTCGACGAGGGCGGCCGTGGCCGCGATACCCGCCGCCAGCGCCTGGGCCGCCCGGGCGAAGGAGGCGAGGGCGACCGGGTCGCCCGCGCGGGCGGCGGCCGCCACGGCGGCAGCGGTCGCCTCACCTCCGGGCCCCGGCCGCCAGCCCGCCGCGAGGGCCCGCCGGGCAATGTTCGGACCGCTGGCTATCCCTTCGACACAGCCGCGCCCACCGCAAGGACAGGGCGCGCCGTCGAGATCCACACTGATATGGCCGATATGACCGGCGTTCCCGGTGGGGCCGGGATGGATCCGGCCACCGACCACGAGACCTCCGCCGACGCCGGTCGAGACCACCAGGCACAGGGCGTTGTCACGGCCGCGCGCCGCACCCCGCCAGTGCTCGGCGGCGGCCATCGCCACCCCGTCGCCGACGAGCCCGACGGGCAGCCCCCCGGTCGCCCGGCGCACCCTGGCCACCAGCGGGAAGTCCCGCCAGCCGGGGACGTTGACCGGGCTGACCGTACCGCTCGAAGCGTCGACGGGCCCGGCACTGCCGATCCCGACGGCCACCACCCGCCGCCACTGCGGGACGGCGGACAGTTCGGCCAAGACCTCCGAGACCGCGCGCATCACGGTCTCGCCGTCTTCCCGGGCGGGGGTGTCCCGGCGGGCCCTGAGCCGGATCCGGCCCCCGCCGTCCACCAGCCCGCCCGCGATCTTCGTGCCGCCGATGTCCAGCGCGGCGACGAGTTGCGTCCGCATCGCTCCCACTCCCCCGTTCCCCCGTGGGTAACCAGAGCCGCAACCGTGGCTCCGGGGTCTAGTCTTCCCTCCCCTGACAACGTTGTCTAGGTCCTATGCTCAACCTTGTACCTCCACCTCATCGCAACCTCACCGCACGACGATTGGGACGACGACACCGTGGCCGAGACCGACCGCTCCCCCCTCGTTTCGAGCCGGCCCCGGGGCCCCGAGTCCCGGTACGGCAACCGGCCGACGATGAAGGACGTCGCGGCGCGCGCGGGCGTGGGACTGAAGACGGTCTCCCGGGTGGTCAACGCGGAACCCGGGGTCACACCGGACACCGAGCGCCGGGTCCAGGAGGCGATCGAGTCGCTCGGGTTCCGCCGCAACGACAGCGCCCGGGTCCTGCGCAAGGGCCGGACCGCCTCGATCGGGCTGGTGCTGGAAGACCTCGCGGATCCCTTCTACGGGCCGCTGAGCCGGGCGGTCGAGGAAGTCGCCCGCGCCCATGGCGCCCTGCTCATCAACGGTTCCAGCGCCGAGGACCCGGAGCGCGAGCAGGAGTTGGCCCTCGCGTTGTGCGCCCGGCGCGTGGACGGGCTCATCGTCATCCCCGCCGGTCATGACCACCGCTATCTGGAGCCCGAGATCAAGGCGGGGGTGGCCACCGTCTTCGTCGACCGCCCGCCGGGCCGGATCGACGCGGATGTGGTGCTCTCCGACAGCTACGGCGGGTCGCGGGCCGGAGTGGCCCAGCTGATCGCCCACGGCCACCGCCGGATCGGTTTCATCGGCGACCAGCCGCGGATCCACACCGCGGTCGAGCGACTGCGGGGCTACCGGGCCGCGATGGAGGACGCGGGGCTCGTCGTCGACCCGTCGTGGGTGTCCCTCGGGTCCACGGCGCCCGAGCGGGTGCGGCGGGCCGTCGACGACATGCTCGACGGCTCCGGTCCGGTGACCGCCCTGTTCGCGGGGAACAACCGGGTGACGGTGACCGTGGTACGCGCCCTGTCCGACCGGGCCCGGCGGATCGCGCTGGTCGGCTTCGACGACATCGAACTCGCCGACCTCCTCGGGATCACCGTCATCGCCCAGGACGCGGCCCTGCTGGGCCGGACGGCGGCGGAGCGGCTGTTCCGGCGGCTCGACGGCGTCGAAGAGGAACCGGCGCGGCTGACGCTCGCGACCCGGCTGATCCCCCGCGGCTCGGGCGAACTCCCCCCGGGGTAACACCCCTCCCCCTTCATCCGAGCGCCCCGCGCCGCACCGTGCGGCGCGGGGCGCTCGACGTTGCGGGAAGATCGTCGGCACCCTGGTCCAGACCTGACCGGAACCGTATGCCCGCCATGGGCCGTCCTGAGCACTGCGAGCCAGGACGACACGAGTCATCACACGACGCCTTCACGGGGCACGCACATTATCAGCCGGATCATCCGCATATCAGCCAAATCGTTATGGAATTTGTGCCTCCCGTTGCTTCAGGCGATTCGTCCGGACAGTCTTTCTTCCGCCATCGGGGCGCGGACCCCATGGCGCAGGCGAAGAGGGAGGGCTCAACCTCATGTCTATTCGCAAGATGTTCGCGACCGTTGCCGCGGTCGCGGCCGTGGCCGGTGCGGGACTCATGGCGGCGCCGACCGCCCAGGCGGCCGAAAGCGGCGCGTCGGCGTCAGCGTCGGCGTCGGCGGTTCAGCCGACGAGGTGGGTGCCCTGGGGCAGCTACGCGAACGTGGGCCAGTGCTGGCACGCGGGCAACTGGGCGGTCATGAACGCCGGCGCGTCCTACTTCACCTGCTCCTACAACGCCACAACCACCCTCTACGACCTGCACATCTGGCGCCCCTGATCCCATCGGGACACCGACAGCGCGAAGCGCCCGCGGCCGGTTCCGGCTGCGGGCGCCCTGTATGCGAGCCGGACCGGGTCCGACGGGAAGCCGCTATCCCTGGGTACGTACCCCCGCGAGGACGGCCCGGCGGGGCGGGGCGAACGACTCCAGCTCCGCGCGGGTCAGCCCGGTGAGCCCGGTGACCTCCGCCGTGTCGAGCGCCCCGCAGTCGAGTCCGCGCAGCAGATAGCCGCCGAGGGCCCTGGCCGTCGCGGGCTCGTCCATCACATCGCCGCCGGTCCGGTTCGCGTACGCGGCCAGCCGGGCGGCGGCCTTGTCGAGTCCCTCGCGATAGAAGGCGAACACGGCGGCGTAGCGGGTGGGCAGCTGGCCGGGATGCATGTCCCAGCCCTGGTAGTAGGCGCGGGCCAACGCCCGGCGGGTGAGCCCGTAGTGGAGCCGCCAGGCTTCGTGGACGCGTTCCGTCGACCCCACGGGCAGCACATTGGTGGAACCGTCGGAGACCCGGACGCCGGTACCGGCCGCGGCGACCTGCATCACGGCCTTGGCGTGGTCGGCCGCCGGGTGGTCGCTCGCCTGGTGTGCGGCGCTGACGCCGAGACAGGCGCTGTAGTCGAAGGTGCCGTAGTGCAGTCCGGTGGCACGGCCCCCGGCGGCCTCGATCATCCGCGCCACGGTGGCAGTGCCGTCGGCCGCGAGGATCGACTGACTGGTCTCGATCTGGATCTCGAAACCGATCCGCCCGGCGGCCAGGCCGTGGGCCTCCTCGAACGCCGCGAGCAGCCGGGCCATCGCGGCGACCTGTTCCGCGTACGTCACCTTCGGCAGGGTGAGTACCAGGCCGTCGGGGAGTCCGCCGTGTTCGACCAGCCCGGTGAGGAAGATGTCGAGGGTCCGTATGCCCCGGTCGCGTACGGCCGCCTCCAGGCACTTCATCCGGATGCCCGTATACGGGGCGGCGGTGCCCTTCTCGTACGCCTCGGCGACCAGCAGCGCCGCGCGGACCGCGTGTTCGTCCTCCTCCTGGTCCGTACGGCCGCCGTACCCGTCCTCGAAGTCGATCCGCAGGTCCTCGACCGGCTCCCGCTCCAGCTTGGCCCGCACCCTGTCGTACACGGGCTCGGCCAGCTCACCGGGCAGACCGAGGACGGCCGCGAAGGAGGCCGCGTCCGGGGCGTGCAGGTCGAGAGCCGCGAGGGCCGCGTCGCCCCAGGTCCTGAGGGTGTCGGCGCTGATGTTCTCGGCGGGTACGTAGACGGTGTGGACGGGCTGGCGGGTGCCGGGGTCACCCGGGTAGCGCCGGGCGAGTTCGGCGTCCACCGGTGCGAGAAGGGCATCGACCTCCTCACCGGCCGCCGTACCGAGGGTGGTTGCCGGCTGCTTCTGCTGACCCATCGCTGCACGCCTCCCGCTTCCGTCGAGCGGAATCAATCATCCGCATGGTGAAGCTAATGGTGGGTGGCGATCTCCGTCAATGGTGCCCGCCGCCGGGGTCCCG